>NZ_JBALOQ010000002.1:135495-178194 GCF_036962705.1 Bacillus sp. JJ1562 | reverse complement strand
CTTGACAGGGGCATGTTCAGTGGTTTAAAGCGCAATAATGCATTATGATCGCGCAATCCAGCGTATATCATAAAAAAAGGCTTGGGAGCACTAACCCAAGCCTTTTCTAAAACCCTATTTCCGCAAACACCATTCTGTCTTTTCCGTTGATGTCGTTGACTACTTCCACTTTTGCATCAGGAAACGTAAAGCGCAGCATCTCTGCAACGGACTCTCCTTGCCCAATTCCTACTTCAAAAGCCACAATTCCTTTTTCATTCAACACAACAGGACTCTCCTTCATGAATCGACGATAAAAGTCCAATCCGTCCTGACCGCCCACAAGCGCACGGAGAGGTTCATGATCCTTCACGACCGTCGATAAAGTCGGAATATCTTCTTCTGGAATATAAGGTGGATTCGAAACGACTACATCGACCATAATGCCTTCTTCTATCAGCGGTCCTAATAAATCACCTTCAAAGAATCTTACTTTTGCCCCTAAACGATCCGCATTTTCACATGCTACATCGATAGAAGCTCTCGCAATATCCACCGTCATTACGTCAAGTTGCGGGTTTTCTAGGGCAAGCGTTACTGAGATGGCGCCACTTCCTGTCCCTACATCTACAACCTTAATGACTTCAGTCGTACCTAATAAACTCTCTATCCGCATTAGCAACCCTTGAACCAGCTCTTCCGTCTCAGGCCTCGGGATTAAAACTTCCTTATTCACCAAAAATCTACGTCCGTAAAACTCCTCATGGCCAATGATGTGCTGAACCGGAATCCCGCTTACAACTTCTTCTACAGCTTTCACAAACCTATCTTTCTCTTCATTAGCTAGTTCTTCACGTAGTTCAGCAAGTAGCTTAGATCGACTCATCCCAAGATAATGACATAAAAGTATTTCCCCAATATTCTCGTCCCGACCATTTTCCCGTAAAAAAGAAGAAGCCCATTTGAGGGCTTCGAATATCTTATGAAATTCTGCCATTATTCGGCTTGCTCCATTTTTCTTGCTTGGTCTTCCATGATGAGAGCATCGATTACCTCATCAAGCTTCCCTGTTAGGATTTGATCCAGCTTTTGAATCGTTAATCCAATCCGGTGGTCGGTTACACGGTTTTGCGGGAAGTTGTACGTACGGATACGCTCTGAGCGGTCACCTGTTCCTACTGCTTGTTTACGGTTTTGGTCGTATTCTGCTTGTGCTTCCTGTTGGAATTTATCGTAGACACGGGCACGCAATACCTTCATTGCTTTTTCCTTGTTTTTGATTTGAGATTTCTCATCCTGAATGGAAACCACAGTTCCAGTTGGCAAATGAGTTAAACGAACCGCCGACATTGTCGTGTTAACACTTTGTCCCCCGGGTCCACTGGAAGCAAATGTATCCACACGAATATCTTTTTCATGAATTTCAACTTCAACCTCTTCTGCTTCAGGTAATACCGCAACAGTCGCAGTTGATGTGTGGATGCGTCCGCCTGATTCTGTTTCAGGAACACGTTGCACACGATGGGCCCCATTTTCAAATTTCAATTTAGAAAATGCACCTTTTCCGTTAATCATAAAGATAATTTCTTTAAACCCACCAACACCAGTTGAGTTCGTATCCATAACCTCAATCTTCCAGCCTTGGTGTTCGGCAAATCGGCTGTACATGCGGTATAGGTCACCAGCAAATAGCGCAGCCTCATCTCCACCTGCAGCGCCACGGATTTCCATAATTACGTTTTTGTCATCGTTCGGATCCTTTGGCAATAAGAGCACGTGAAGACGCTCCTCAAGCTCCTCCAATTGGTCCTCAAGCTCGTTGATTTCTTCCTTCACCATTTCACGCATCTCTGCATCGAGCTTTTCTTCCAGCATTGCTTTCGCATCAGTAAACTGTTCCTTAACCTCTTTGTACTCTCTATATTTCTCAACAGTTTCTTGTATATCAGATTGTTCTTTTGAATATTCACGTAGTTTTTTTGTATCACTGACGATATCTGGGTCACTTAATAGTTCATTTAGTTTTTCATAACGAGCTTCTACAGCCTCTAAACGATCGAACACGCTCTTCACCTCAAAATTTAGTCCATAACAGTATAATTATAGTATAGGGTACCCAACATCGTCAAAGCAAATTACAATCGAAAAGCGGAGGCGTCTTGAAAAGAGGAACATCGACTAACTACTGCCACACCCTGTGGCAAATGTCGATGTCAGCACGACTAAGTGCAAGTCCGACAAGCATAAGAAAAGCCGGCGAGAAGAATGCCCTTTATCCTTCTTGACGGATTAGTTAGACCAGAGAGGGTCTAGGCTCTGCAACTAGACACCAAGACAGCGAAGAGAAGATGCATGTCACTCCAATTTAGTGATTTACACATTAACTAAATCACCAAAAAGCCCGCAGCTATTACTGCAGGCTTTTCAATCAACTTTCTTTCTTTAAAATTTCAATCGCTTCTGTGAATTCCTTATCAATCTCGGCATTCGGTCGATACGTCGCCAAGCTAACAAAGTACGTGACAGCCCAACCAATTATGAAACCAGGAACAATTTCATAAAGTGTACCCGTCAATGAAGCAACATTACCCCAAATCATAACGGTGATCGCACCAGCAACCATTCCCCAAAGGGCACCTGTAGCTGTAATCTTCCGCCAATATAAAGAAAGTAAAATGACTGGACCGAATGAAGCACCAAACCCTGCCCACGCGAACGAAACGATTTTCAAAATAGACTCGTTATTTGGCCAAGCAAGCGCCATCGCTAAAATCGATACGACAAGTACAGCCATTCTTCCTAAAAATACATATCGCTTATCCGATGCGTCTGTCTTAAAGACAGCTTTATACAAGTCTTCTATGAGTGCTGAGGATGTCACAATTAACTGCGAAGAAATCGTACTCATAATCGCTGCAAGTATTGCTGCAAGCATAATTCCCGCGATAAAAGGATGGAAAAGAATCTGCCCCATCACAATGAAAACTGTTTCCGAATCAGAAAGTGTTCCGTTCGTTTGCTGAAAATAAGCAATCCCAATAAGTGCCGTTGCAATAGCTCCAAATATGCTGAGGACCATCCACCCAATTCCAATACGACGTGCACTCTTCACTTCTTTAACCGAGGATATCGCCATAAAACGAACAATAATATGTGGTTGCCCGAAATAACCAAGCCCCCATGCAACCGCAGATAATACCCCAAGGAAGGAAGCACCAGATACAAAGTTCAACATTTGGGGATCAACTTCCCGAATGCTCATTGCTGTTTCCGAGAGACCACCCGTATAAAATATCCCTACGATCGGAACGAGTAAAAGGGCGAAAAACATAATAAGTCCTTGAACAACATCCGTATAGCTGACCGCTAAAAATCCGCCAAACAAAGTATAGAAAATGACAACGCCTGAAACGATTAACAGACCAATGTGATAGTCAAGTCCAAATGAACTATTGAAAAATTTACCACTCGCTACCATTCCGGAAGATACGTAAAAAGTAAAGAAAAAAAGAATAATGATCCCTGATGCAATCCGTAAAAAACGAGATTTATCTTTTAGACGATTTTCTAAGTAACTCGGAATTGTAATGGAATCCTTCGTCACTTCTGTATACACGCGAAGACGTGGTGCAACAAGTACATAGTTCAAATAAGCACCGAGTGTCAGTCCGACAGCAATCCAAGCTTCAACAAGCCCACTTACATAGATTGCTCCAGGAAGCCCCATGAGTAACCAGCCTGACATATCTGCAGCACCTGCACTTAAAGCTGTCACCGCTGGTCCTAGTCCACGCCCTCCAAGCATGTAGTCCGTCAGATTAGATGTACGTTTATATGCATACCAACCAATCCACACCATCCCAACCATGTAAATAATTATAGCTAACAATTGATATACTTCATTGGTCATTAAAAATCCTCCTTATTAAATGTACCTTGGTGTATTTGCACCATCTCATTATTCAGTCGGAGTTTAATCCTTGAGTGATTTGTAATGCTTTTATTGCATTTCCTACACCCCATGTTTTTCATACTATTATTACAATAAAGCAAATATAACTATCAATTTCTAATATCCCTGGATATAGTACTATTTTCATATATTATTAGGCCCATAAGTTCCTATAAAAAAACCACTTATCCAAATTTCGCTGTCGAAACATAGATATTATGTAGGATTGCTTCTATCTTTGACGAAAAGCTTCTAGTTTTGTCTACAGGGAGGATTTTACCCATGAAAAGGAGAATCGTACTACTATACAAAGAATCGGAAAAATGAGCATAGGGGAAGAAGAGAAATAGAGGGAGTGGTTGGTGTGAATACGGCGGAGTTTGCAAAAAAATTAGGGGTTTCTACAAAATCGGTTCGGAAGTGGATTAAAAACTTTGATCTACAATGTGAAAAAAATGAATATGGCCATTATGTGTTTGAGGAAACTGACCTTCCTCTATTCGAAGGAATACGGAATCAAGTGAAATCTGGGGTCCCATCTGATAAAATCGAACTATCACCACCAGAGCCTAGGAAGGGGACCGCACGGAAAATGGTACAAGCTTCAGATAAAACACTCTCGGAAAAACTTAATTCGATGATGGATCGAATCAAGGAAAACGAAAGACGGATCGAGGAAAAAGCAAGTGATGTTGTATCCTACCAGCTTTTGCAGCATCGGAAGGAAATCGATGAACTCCAAAAAAGGATGCAGAAAATGGAAGATTATATCGAGCAGCTTGAAAGGGAAAATGAAGAGCTTCAAAAACAAACAGCGATTACCCTTGAAAAAGTGGATGGGTCAAGAAAACGCAAAAGAGTACTTGGATTTCTTTTTTAAGATCAGGACAGATAGCCTCCTGGTCTTTTTTCATGCACAAAAAAAAGCACTCCCTCGGAGCGCCTTATAACTTCATTGAATCCATTTGTGATACAGCTTTTAATAGTGGTTTTCCTGGTACTTCATGATGGTGGCGACAACGAGGCTCGTATGACTCAGAAGCACCAACTAAAATAACCGGATCATCATAGGATGCTGGTTGTCCATTGATTAAACGCTGAGTTCTACTTGAAGGAGAACCACATACGGAGCAAACAGCCTGAAGTTTTGTTACAAGCTCAGCTAACGAAAGTAGTTCTGGAACCTTTCCAAACGGCTCACCGCGGAAGTCTTGATCCAAGCCTGCAACGATGACACGATGGCCACGGTTTGCGAGAATTTGGACAACTTCTACAATCTCATCATCAAAAAATTGTACTTCGTCGATTGCGACGACATCAGTATCTGCTGAGACTTCTTCCAAAATTTCAGCTGAGGATGCCATTGGCTTTGCGACAAAGGATGTTCCATTATGAGAGACAACAGAATTTTCACTATATCGATTATCAATTTGAGGCTTAAACACCTGAACAGATTGTCTTGCAAATTCAGTACGACGAACACGTCGAATAAGTTCTTCAGATTTTCCTGAAAACATGCTTCCACAAATTACTTCAAGCCAGCCACTTTGCTTCATAATATACATGAAACGAAGGTCTCCTTTCCTCCGTGTTTCTAGTCTTAAGTCAACTATTGACCGTAAGTATGAGGATTATATTATATGAGGTAAATAAGAATAATTGCTAGTATAAATTGGTATATTAGCACAAAAAACAGGCAAGAAGGAAAAACTTGCCTGTTTTTGGCTTTTCAAATCAGTATTATTATTTAATACCGTATTTTTTGTTGAATTTATCGACACGTCCACCTGCATCAGCGAATTTTTGACGGCCTGTATAGAATGGGTGACACTCTGAGCATACCTCAACGCGTAACTCCTCTTTTACAGAACCAGTTTCAAATTCATTTCCACAAGCACATTTCACCATAACTTTTTTGTAGTTTGGATGAATTCCTGATTTCATTCGTCTCATCTCCTTCCGCCCTGAATCATTGATCGAAACAGAGTTACGTTTTAGCAAAATTGCATATTTGCATGTACAATTTCGAAAACCTAAAACGCACATGTTGAAATTATAACAAGTGAAACGATGAATTGCAACTTAATCCTGCTGTTAAAAATCGTTAAATTTTCCAACAAAAATTCAGTGCGGATTCACAACACTATATACTTCTTACGCCTCAGGTCTGCTGTTGTTTCTTCTTGCCACTGCCGCTTTTTTCTCTGCTTCAAGCATTTCAAAGAACTCTGCATTTGACTTAGTTTGCTTAAGTTTTCGTAAAAATTTCTCTGCAAAATCTGGTTGATCTGACATTGCTTTACGGATTGCCCAGATTTTATCAAGCTTGTCTTTTTCAATCAGAAGCTCTTCTTTTCGTGTACCAGAACGACGAATATCGATTGCAGGGAAAATACGTCTCTCAGCAAGTGAGCGATCTAAGTGAAGCTCCATGTTACCAGTACCCTTGAATTCCTCATAGATGACATCATCCATACGTGAACCTGTGTCAACAAGTGCAGTCGCTAAGATGGTTAAGCTTCCACCCTCTTCGATATTTCTCGCCGCCCCAAAGAAACGCTTTGGACGGTGAAATGCTGCAGGGTCAATCCCCCCTGATAACGTACGCCCACTTGGAGGAATAACTAGGTTATAAGCTCTCGCAAGACGTGTGATACTATCCATAAGGATAATCACGTCACGTTTATGTTCAACAAGACGCATCGCTCTTTCAAGTACTAGTTCAGCAACTTTAATATGGTTTTCTGGTACTTCATCGAAAGTTGAACTTACCACATCACCTGCTACAGAACGCTCGATATCCGTAACCTCTTCCGGACGCTCATCGATTAATAGGACAATCAATTCTGCCTCTGGGTTGTTTGTTGTAATGCTGTTTGCAATTTCCTTTATCAGCATTGTTTTACCAGCCTTTGGAGGCGCCACAATTAGACCACGCTGACCGAAACCAACTGGTGCTAGAATATCCATAATTCGTGTTGAAATATGGTTTGGCTTTGTCTCTAATATCACTTGGCGATCTGGATATAGAGGTGTTAAACCAGGAAAGTGGACACGTTCCTTTGCAGACTCTGGGTCATCGCCGTTTACAGCCTCAACGTGAAGAAGACCGTAATAACGTTCATTTTCTTTCGGAGGACGGACTTTACCTGAAACCTTATCCCCATTTCGCAGGTCAAAACGACGGATTTGAGAGGCTGAAATGTAGATATCCTCTGAGGATGGAGAATAGTTGATTGGGCGTAAGAATCCGAATCCTTCTGATTGGATAATCTCAAGAACACCCTCCATAAATAAAAGGCCATCCTGCTCAGCGCGCGCTTTTAGGATCGCAAAGATTAACTCTTTCTTCGTTAATTTGCTATAGTAGGAAACCTTAAATTCACGTGCTAATTCGTATAATTCCTTTAGCTTCATGTTTTCCAGGCTAGAAATTGTAATACTCATTCGTACACCACTCTTTGTTTTTTAGTTTATTTTCTATTTCTCTTAATGCTCTCCAATTGGTTGGATTTATACTTTCAGCAGATACGCCTAGGCGCATTTGATGATTGGTTCATTCGTCCAACATATAAAAGCGTTTTCGCATTTTCTCTTTTTAGAAATAAAGAGGCACTATGAAACATTTTATATGAATCGATTTGGATGGAATGATATAGAAGCATTCTGAGGCTTGCATAGAAGTTTTCACAGCGGCACTCATTTTTTCGGTTGGGCAAATGAAAACCCTAGTTTCGAATTTGTTCAGAAGTATAGTAACCATTACAGTCTTCTTTATTTTACCCTATTCTCGTATTTTTAATCAATACCCTTATTTTGATAGAGTATTACGGTTTCATGACAAAAGCCTTGTTTTATAAAGAAAAGCGAGTACAAAGACTCGCTTCTACTCTATTTAATTACTAAATTTGGCTTTTTCTTCAAGCTGTGTCTGCCGTCTATGAATCTAACAGTTCCAGATTTCGCACGCATAACGAGAGAATGAGTTGTTCCGATTGACCCTTTAAACTGAACACCGCGTAAAAGCTCTCCATCTGTGACACCTGTTGCTGCAAAAATCGCATCGTCACCGCTAACTAAGTCTTCCATCCCAAAAACCTTTGTGACATCAAGTCCCATTTTAATACAACGAGCTAACTCTTCATCTGTTTGCGGTAGAAGCTTTCCTTGGATTTCTCCTCCTAAACACTTTAGCGCGACTGCTGACAGGACACCCTCAGGAGCACCACCGGAACCAAATAAAATGTCTACACCTGTATGATCGAACGCGGTATTAATCGCTCCTGCAACATCACCGTCATTAATTAGCTTAATACGGGCACCCGCTTCACGTAGCTGTGCAATGATATGCTCATGCCTTGGGCGATTCAAGACAGTTGCCACGACGTCTTCAATATCTTTGTTTTTTGCTTTTGCCACGGCTTTTAAGTTATCGATAATCGGTGCGTTAATATCGATTAAGCCTACTGCCTCAGGGCCAACAGCAATTTTTTCCATATACATATCTGGTGCATGAAGCAAATTCCCATTATCGGCTACCGCCAGCACAGAAAGCGCATTCCATCCACCGGACGCTAAAATATTGGTTCCTTCAAGTGGGTCGACTGCAACGTCCACTCTAGGTCCATAGCCATTTCCAAGCTTTTCACCAATGTAAAGCATCGGGGCTTCGTCCATTTCCCCTTCTCCAATGACAACTTGCCCCTTCATCGGGATTGTGTCGAAAACGTCTCTCATCGCAGAGGTTGCTGCACCATCCGCCTCGTCTTTTTTACCGCGACCCATCCAACGGGCTGATGCCAATGCTGCTGCCTCTGTAACACGTACAAGCTCCATTGATAAGCTTCTTTCCATGATCCTTCCCCCTTGATGATAGTAATCTTTTTCTGGCGTATGTTTAAAAATTTAGATGCTTGGGTTATCACCCTTTAAATTCATTCTCATAACATAAAAACGTTTTCTCTCTACTTTTCCATTTAAGGATACATGAAAACTCCCACTTTTTGTAGTGGGAGTTTGGTAAATTTTTATTCAATTATGAATTTTGGTGCTGTTCGATTTCTTCTTCTGTTAGACTTTCTCTCCAGATGGTTGCACCTAAGCCTGTTAGTTTTTCCTCTAAATGACTATATCCACGGTCGATATGCTCAAGGCCTGTAATTTCTGTTACGCCTTCCGCCATAAGGCCAGCGACAACAAGTGAAGCTCCTGCGCGTAAGTCACTCGCTTTCACTTTCGCACCTTGAAGCTGAACAGGTCCAGTGACAATTGCTGAACTGCCTTCAACTTTAATTTGTGCATTCATCCTGCGAAGCTCATCGATATGCTTAAATCTTGCGCCATAAATCGTATCCGTTACAACGCCTGTTCCAGTTGCTTTGGTGAGAAAGGATGTAAAAGGCTGTTGTAGATCGGTTGGGAAACCTGGATACACAAGTGTTTTAATATCAACGGATTTTAAATCCCTATTACCGGCAACCCAAATTTGGTCGTCACTTGTTTCAACGGTTACACCCATTTCACGAAACTTGGCAATCAAGGATTCCAAGTGAAGTGGGATCACATTATCAATTAATACACCTTCACCCATAGCGGCACCAATAATCATGTATGTACCAGCTTCAATACGATCAGGAATAATGGTATGGCGACAACCTTGCAAGGAATCAACACCATCGATGCGGATGACATCAGTTCCGGCACCTTTAATTTTTGCTCCCATGCTTGTTAATAATGTCGCAACATCGATAATTTCCGGTTCTTTTGCAGCATTTTCAATGACTGTACGTCCTTTTGCACGGACTGCAGCCAGCATGATATTAATGGTTGCACCAACACTTACAACATCAAGGTAAATGCGAGCACCCCTTAGCTCATCTGCACGAAGGTAGATTGCGCCTTGTTCATTCGTTACTTTTGCACCCAATGCTTCAAAGCCCTTAATATGCTGGTCAATTGGTCTCGGACCTAGATGACATCCCCCTGGTAAGCCAATGACAGCCTTTTTAAAGCGACCAAGCATCGCTCCCATTAAGTAATAAGATGCACGAAGCTTTTTTACTTTTCCGTTCGGTAATGGCATTGACACAATATTGGATGGGTCAACGAAGATTTCTTCTTTACATATCTCTACATGGCCACCAATTTCTTCAAGCAAATCACCTAAAATTTGCACGTCTGAAATATCAGGTAGTCCTTCAATTGTAACTGGCGATTCTGCTAAGATCGTTGCAGGGATGAGGGCAACAGCACTATTTTTTGCCCCACTGATTTTTACAGTTCCTTTTAGTGGATAACCGCCTGCTATTTTTAGTTTTTCCATATGTGGCTCCCTTCTAGCGAAGATGACGGTTTTGTAAGGGAAACCTTGAATTGCCATTGATACAACCTGTCCGCACGATCTTTGACTTAATAAAATCTAGCGTTTTAGGCAGCTCTATTCCCTTATTAACGTTACGCAAATCGTAACAGCACTTCACTTGAAATGGTATATTTTAACATAAATTTACTACATGAATGTACAAGTATTAATTCTAAGTTTACACGAAAATATAAAAATCATGTATCATTTTATACCTTTTCGCAAAAACAATCAAATTCACCCACTAAAGATATTTCTTTAAGGAAATTTTCCATACGACTAAAGTTCTGGTCCTTCTTTTTTTGAGATATAGTTTTTCATGAAGTGATTGAAGTGAATCTAGTTGAAGGTCTTTATAATATTCGTTGCAGCGTTCGTCTATGTGTCAAAATTGGGTAAGTTACACAAATCAGCTCCTTCCACTTTTTATGTTGATGATCTGTAATTACCCCTAGACTCCCATTTAGTTGGCAAGGATTGTTAAGAAAAACGCCTTGCGCTTTTCTTATTATAACGCAAGAAAACCGCTATCTCCAAATCACGTTATAAATAACAGGAAATAAGCGGCTTTTCTATATGGTTTGGAGACGAATCTCCATTCTATTTAATTAGACGTTGAAACTTTATAGAAAGTTTCAGCCTCCGGCGGATACCACAGATTTTCAGAGAAAACTTTTCGAGCAGGCTCGAAAAAATCTGGGCGCAAATACGCCAAGGCGATATTTGATACAATAAAAAGGTTTCTTTCTTACGCTCTACCAGCAGAACCGAATTCACGCATTTTGCCTTTTACCGTTTCACGAATCGCATCGCGAGCAGGTCCTAAGTATTTACGTGGATCATACTCTTCTGGCTTAGCAGCTAGTGCTTCGCGTACTGCTTTTGCAGAAGACATTTGGTTTTCTGTATTAACATTGATCTTAGCTGTTCCAAGAGAAATTGACTTTTGGATATCTTTTGTTGGAATTCCAGTTCCACCGTGAAGTACAAGTGGTAAACCAGTTTTATTTCCGATCTCTTCCATCTCTTTGAAACCAAGGTTTGGTTCACCTTTGTAAGGACCGTGAACAGAACCAAGAGCAGGTGCTAAGCAATCGATGCCGGTACGGTTAACAAGCTCAACACACTCATTTACATCCGCATAGATAACACTTTCAGCGATCACGTCGTCTTCTTGTCCACCAACTGTACCAAGCTCAGCTTCTACAGAAACTCCGTGGAAGTGTGCAAGTTCAACAACTTTAGAAGTAATCTCAATGTTCTCTTCAAATGGATGATGAGAAGCATCGATCATAACAGATGTGAATCCAGCATGAATAGCTTTCGCACAATTCTCGAAAGAAGAACCGTGATCAAGATGGATAGCAACTGGAACAGTAACCTTATAGTCTTCCATTAGTGCTTTTACCATCGCAACAACAGTATTGAATCCACCCATATAACGGCCAGCACCTTCAGAAACACCTAGAATAACTGGTGAATTTTCTTCTTGTGCAGCTTGTAAAATTGCTTGTGTAAACTCAAGGTTATTTAAGTTAAATTGACCTACTGCATAACCTTCTGCTTTTGCTTTTTCAAGCATTTCTTTCATTGAAACCAAAGGCATGTGAATTTCCTCCTTTTGTACCGTTTTTTATGTAGGGAAAAGTCCCTGTGCACATAGAACCACGGCAAAGAAACGCCGGGGTTAATTGTATACTTATTCCAAAGATTTCGTATCACCTAATAGAATGACCGAAACAAAATCATAATATGTAAGCTGAAGATAGAAAAATCAACAGACAAAAAGCACACAAAATGCCCTTTGTGTTAAGGAATAGCAACAATACAGTACTAAGCATATCACAAGATTTTGATTTCGCAAGAGACCATTGTTTCGTGTGTTTCACCATAAAGCGTTTCCATTTTGATAATAACGCGGTTTATTTGTTTTTGTGTTTTTTATTCGGATTTTAATGGGATATTTGCTCTTACTGCTTCTCGTAGCTCGTCAATGTCAAAAGGCTTTGCAAAATGGGTAATTGCCCCCAAATCCTTAGCTTCCTGGATCATATCAAGCTCACCGTAAGCTGTCATAATAATGACTCGAATATCCCGATTGATTTTTTTGAGTCTTTTTAAGATTTCAATCCCATCCATACCAGGGATTTTCATATCTAGTAATACTAAATCTGGAGAGTGTTTTTGCACGATATCGATTGCTTGTACTCCATTGGCTGCTTGGAATGTCTTGTAACCTTCTTTTTGAAAAACTTCATTTAATAGTATTCGTATTCCGTATTGGTCATCCACAATTAAGATTTTCTCTGACATTCTGTAAAAACCCCCCTCAAAATAGATAAAAGTAATTAATAATATTGCTTTGTTTTTTACGATCGTTTTTTTACGTTCGTTTTTTCGAATATTATTATATCGTTATTCATTTTTAATTCTACCAAAAGAAACATATTTCCTTCTTTTTACGCAGAAAACTTTTATTTCCAAGACCGAAACTTATTTCTCTGCATTTTTCGACATCATTTCTTATTTTTTTCGTATAGCGTTATAATGATAATATATGGAAATAGCAAGTTAAATAGAAAGGAATTTTACATGTATGTTGAAAATTTTTACTACACAGCTTCAGGGCCATTTTAATCGAATCATGGAGCAAGAGGAATTGAATATGGAAGATGGCGCAAGGATTCTTGCCCAGTCAGTGATTAGCGATGGCGCAATTCTAGTTCATGGCTTTGGTGAAATGGCTGCCGTTGCAACCGAGGCTTTGTATGGCGCTGAACCACTCAAGTCTGCTAAGCCTTTATTTACTAATGGAAAAATAAATGAGGTTGAGGATGTCGACTCTGTTCTGCTAATCACTCGATTCTCAACAGATGAAGAAGCAATTAAACTTGCGGAAGAACTTCGAAGTAAGGGAATCCAGACGGTTGCGATTTCCGCAATTGTAAAAACAGAGGGTGAACGCACCCTTGAGAAGAGCGTTGATATCCATATCGATTGTAAGCTTACAAAACCACTCATTCCGGATGATGTCGGGACCCGCTACGGTTTTCCAAGCGTGATGACAGCCTTATATGCCTATTTCGGACTAAAATTTACAATCAAAGAAATGGTCGAGGAATTTGAATAAAGTGAAAAACTTGCCTTAAATAATGGCAAGTTTTTTTATTGATATCTACTTAATTTTTCGAAACATCTTGTACTTATGTCCATCATAATAAAAGGATTTTTTTCCTGAGGCATCTTGTACTGGGCCTGTTACATCTTGATGAGAAAGCTCGAGTGTTTTTTGAATGGTAACCAGTTCTGCCTTTTCTGTATTAATGACAAGATAGAAAGCATCTCTTGTTTCCAATTGTTTTACAGCCGAACCGAATGAAAATAGACCCTCTAATAAAAAATTTAATACTTTTCCACCATTCCCACGTACTTCACTTTGAAGCAACTCATATACCTCATCATTATCCTGGGCATATTGATTTATTTTCTCGTCATATTTATTCATTGTGATCCTCCAGCTCATCCAGTTTTCGATTGTATCTCTTTATATTGAACTCTTCCCATACTAGTGAAATACCATAAAACACAAGTAAGGAGATGAAAAATTCAAGGGACAGAGCCACAATGATATTAGCAGCCTCACTCATTTGTGGAAACAAATATAAGTGTTGCCAATCTTTTTCGATAAAAAAGGTTGTAATGATTGTGAGAATCAATACGACAAAAGCAAAACCTAATGAATCTAGAAAATAATATTTTTTTCTGTTTGTTCGAGATTTTTTATCTAATCCCGTCTCGATCAGGTCACCTGAAATCGTTTTAGGAATGGTTAAGCTTTCATCCCGACGCGCGAACCAGGCGATGGATGCTGGAATCATGACTATGATGACTAACTCCCAGGTAATGCTTGAAATATCCTTTGTACTCACGTACTTCCAAATGGCGAAAATAAAAAGAGAAATATACAAGATGCTTAATGTAATCCCTAACCCCTTTGCGATATGCTGCTGACTTCTTTCATCCACTCCCTATTCCTCCTCTTCATAATGAAAAATTTCTTCTATCCGCACATCGAAAACCTTCGCAATATCCCAGGCTAATTTTAGCGATGGACTGTAGTTTCCACGTTCGAGATGTCCAATCGTTTCCCTTCTGACGCCCACCTTATCTGCGAGCGTTTGCTGATTCATATTATGTTTTGCACGAAATTCCTTTAAATTTGTTTTTAGCAAATGGCACTGACCTCCTCCTTTGATAAATGTTATATATTTCTCACATTATGTTATAAATATATAACATATTTGTTTTATCGTCAATTTTTTCCTCTTAATAAAAAATGGCGAATGTCTATCACACTCGCCATTTCGTTCATATCTATATTTTTACATTTTTTCTGCGTTTGTTATTGATGCTCGAATAAATTCTCTGAATAATGGTTGTGGACGGTTTGGTCTTGATTTAAATTCTGGGTGGAATTGTGAAGCCACAAACCATGGATGGTCCTTCAGCTCGATAATTTCCACTAGACGGCCATCTGGACTAGTCCCAGAGAAAATAAAGCCTGCTTCTTCCATTGCTTGACGATAATGGTTGTTAAATTCATAACGGTGTCTGTGACGCTCATAGACCACTTCATCATTATATGCCTCGTAAGCCTTTGTCCCTTCTTCAATTTTACAAGGGAAAAGTCCAAGACGTAGCGTTCCGCCTAAATCCTCAACATCCTTTTGCTCTGGTAAAAGGTCAATGACTGGATGTGTAGTATCTGGATTAAGCTCAGCAGAATGTGCACCTTCTAAACCTAGTACATTTCGTGCAAATTCAACAGATGCTAGCTGCATACCAAGACAAATACCTAGCATAGGTGTGTTTGTCTCTCTCGCATATTTTAGAGCTTCAATTTTTCCGTCCACACCGCGGTCACCGAAACCACCAGGAACAAGAATTCCATCTGAGCCACTAAGTAATTCTGCTACATTTTCATCTGTTACTTCTTCAGAGTTTACCCAGTTGATATTGATATCAGAATCAAATGCATAGCCGGCATGTTTTAATGCTTCTGCAACAGATAGATACGCATCCTGAAGCTCCACATATTTTCCGACTAACGCGATATTTGTTGTTTTTGTTAGGTGTGTAACTTTCTCAACGAGCTTGATCCAATCTGTCATATCTGCTTCTTGGCAGTCTAATTGAAGATGCTCACATGCGATTTGATCAATACCCTGTTGTTGAAGAGATAACGGAATTGAATATAAAGTTTCTGCATCACGGCTCTCAAAAACTGCTCTTGAATCAATGTCACAGAATAGTGCAATTTTATCCTTCATTTCTTCTGAAATCGGCATTTCTGTACGGAGAACAATGATGTTTGGCTGAATTCCTAAGCTACGAAGCTCCTTTACACTGTGCTGAGTTGGCTTTGTCTTCATCTCACCAGCAGCTTTAATGTATGGAACAAGCGTACAATGCACATACATCACATTGCGGGAGCCCACGTCACTTTTAATCTGACGGACAGCTTCTAGGAAAGGTAATGATTCGATGTCTCCAACCGTTCCACCGATTTCAGTGATTACGACGTCTGCATTTGTTGCATGGCCAGAACGGAATACTCTTTCCTTGATTTCGTTTGTAATGTGTGGGATAACCTGAACCGTTGCACCTAAATAATCACCGCGACGCTCTTTCTTTAATACAGTTGAATAGATTTTACCTGTCGTCACGTTGCTGTATTTGTTTAAGTTAATGTCGATAAAACGTTCGTAGTGACCTAAGTCAAGGTCTGTTTCAGCACCGTCATCGGTAACGAACACTTCGCCATGCTGGTATGGGCTCATTGTTCCTGGGTCCACATTAATGTATGGATCAAATTTTTGAATCGTTACATTCAATCCGCGGTTTTTCAATAAACGACCTAAAGATGCGGCAACAATCCCTTTTCCGAGGGACGATACAACCCCACCTGTTACAAAAATATATTTCGTCATCTTTCTTTTTCCCCCATTCATGTAATTAGTTAAAGTTTGCTCAAAAAATCAAAATGTATAAAGAAATTCTTTGTGGTGCGGGGGTAACAGATTTCACACGCCGTACCTTTTTACTCTTATAAAAATAAAAAAGCTCCTCTCACAATATGTAAGGGAGCGAAACTTGTAATATGGTTTCGTAGATACTCTTTTTTAGAGCCCAAAAAGTATTCTACCGAGTTAGGATTGAAAAGTCAATATGAGTTTAAGTGGAATTTAGACAACTATTAGTCTTCTTCCTCGTCTTCCTCCAGGTCTTCCTCGTCTTCATCTAACTCATATTCTTCATCGTCTAATAACTCTTCTTCTTCTTCCTCATCGAAATCCTCATCTTCGTCTTCGATGTCGTCGAACTCTTCCTCTTCATCGTCAATGTCATCAACTTCTTCTTCTTCATCGTAATCTTCATCGAAATCAAGATCATCTTCGTCAAGGTCATCGAAGCCAATAAGATCGTCATCCTCGTCCTTCTTCTTCTTGCCTTTTTTCTTCTTCTTCGGTTTTTCAGTATGCGTAACCTCTTCATCGATTTGCTCGTATGGATACCATGTACGAAGTCCCCAACGATTATCGCCTAATGTAATAAAACGACCATCGATATTAATGTCTGTATAAAACTGAGAAACTTTTGCGCGAAGCTCTTCTTCGGAAAGCTTTAATACTTTTGCTATTTCGTCAACTAGCTCGTTAAATGTAATCGCATCTTTTCTCCCTAAGAAAATCTCATACGCTACTTCAAGCATTGACATTTCTTTTATTTGCTCTGGTGAGTATTGATCAAGACTCATCAAGGCACTCCCTTTCTATGTACAAATCATGGTAATAACTTAAGTATAATGTTTAACTATGAACTACAAAAAATAAGTTCTGTAAAATACATATCATTCATTATAAACAAAATCAACCACTTTATGCCAGTCTATTCATTTTTTAAGGCTGAGTCATCCATTTTGACCCAGCCTCGATCTTTTTCTACATATTTCTACGGTATTGTCCGCCTACTTCATAAAGTGCTTGCGTAATTTGGCCGAGACTTGCGACCTGTACCGTTTCCATTAACTCCTCAAAAATATTTCCATTACTAACGGCAACCTGTTTTAAGTTCTTCAATGCGTCTTCTACCTTATCCTTATTTCTGTCCTGGAATTCTTTTAAATTATTTATTTGAAGTTCTTTTTCTTCCTTCGTTGAACGGGCAAGCTCAATATTGTTTAAATCCTCTTCTGTTGGTGGATTTGGATTAAGGTACGTATTCACCCCAATAATCGGAAGCTCTCCTGTGTGCTTTTTCATTTCATAATGCATCGACTCATCTTGAATTTTTCCGCGCTGGTACTGTGTTTCCATCGCACCAAGAACCCCACCCCGGTCATTGAGTCGTTCAAATTCCTGAAGCACTGCTTCCTCAACCAAATCTGTGAGTTCCTCTATAACAAAGGAGCCTTGTAGCGGATTTTCATTTTTCGTTAAGCCATGCTCTTTCGTAATGATCATTTGAATCGCCATCGCACGTCTTACGGATTCCTCTGTCGGTGTGGTAATCGCCTCATCATACGCGTTTGTATGAAGCGAATTACAGTTATCATGAAGAGCCATGAGCGCCTGTAAGGTCGTACGTATATCATTAAAATCAATTTCCTGTGCATGCAGGGAGCGACCTGATGTTTGAACATGATACTTTAATTTTTGACTGCGCTCATTTGCCCCATACTTCTCTCTCATTACTGTTGCCCAGATACGGCGTGCTACGCGACCTATTACCGTATATTCTGGGTCCAAACCGTTACTGAAGAAGAAGGAAAGGTTTGGCGCAAAATCATCAATATTCATACCACGGCTGAGGTAATACTCCACATATGTGAACCCATTTGATAACGTAAAGGCAAGCTGGGAAATTGGGTTTGCACCCGCTTCAGCAATATGATAGCCCGAAATCGAAACTGAATAATAGTTACGCACTTTATTGTCAATGAAATACTCTTGGATATCGCCCATCATCCTAAGTGCAAACTCTGTTGAGAAAATACATGTATTTTGACCTTGGTCTTCTTTCAAAATATCGGCTTGAACGGTTCCACGAACAGTTTGTAGCGTTTTTGCGCGGACCTCCTGGAATTCCTCCACTGTTAAAATGCGACCAAGCTCCTGTTCGCGTTTTTCAACCTGCTGGTGAATCGCCGTATTCATAAACATCGCAAGAATAATCGGTGCTGGACCATTGATTGTCATCGAAACAGATGTTGAAGGAGCACAGAGGTCAAAGCCGTTATACAGCTTTTTCATATCCTCCAGGGTACAAATATTGACGCCACTTTCTCCAACTTTCCCATAAATATCAGGGCGATATGCTGGGTCTTCCCCGTATAAGGTAACAGAATCAAACGCTGTACTTAAGCGTTTTGCATCATCATCCTTCGATAAGTAATGAAAGCGGCGGTTCGTTCTTTCAGGTGTCCCTTCGCCAGCAAACTGACGCTTTGGATCTTCCCCTTCACGCTTGAACGGAAAAACACCGGCCGTATACGGGAATGCACCCGGAACATTTTCTTTATAAACCCATCGTAAAATTTCCCCGAAGTCCTTAAAGCTTGGTAGGGAAATTTTGGGGATTGATAGACCAGAAAGGCTTTTTGTTTTTAAAATCGTGACAATTTCTCTATCGCGAATTTTCGTAATGAACTTTTCGCCCTTATAGGTTTCTTTAATGGATTCCCAGTTTGCAAGGATTTTCTTCGATTCATCCGTAAGCCTTGCTTCATTTTGAGTTTTTAAGGTTTCAAGAGTTGTGACGACTTCTGCATTTCCAAGCTCCTTCACACTTTCAATCGTGCCGGTAATTTGGAATAGCTTTCGGGCAATTTCCACCTGCTCAGCTGCTTTTTTATGATAGTTCCGAACAGTATCAGAAATCTCACGTAAATAATAACGACGGTCGTTTGGGATAATCACATTTTGTTTTTGAACATCTGCTGTTTTCTCAAAAGACGTTTTCCAATTCGTACCCATTTTTTGATTGATTCGATCAACTAAATTAGCAAAAAGGGCGTTTGTCCCAGGGTCATTAAATTGACTCGCAATTGTGCCGAATACCGGCATTTCTTCATAGTCTTTTTCAAATAAAAGATGGCTGCGCTGGTACTGCTTTTGCACCTGACGTTTTGCATCCTCTGAGCCTTTGCGCTCAAATTTGTTAATGACAATGAGGTCGGCATAGTCAATCATGTCGATTTTTTCAAGCTGTGAAGGTGCACCGAATTCGCTCGTCATGACATACATGGATACGTCACAAACTTCAGTAATTTCGGCATCACCTTGCCCAATTCCGCTTGTTTCAACGATGATTAAGTCAAAGCCGGCTGCTTTTACGACGGCGATGGCATCCTTAATCGCAAGTGAGAGCTCTGATTTAGACCCCCTTGTTGCAAGGCTTCGCATATAAACTCTTGGGTTAAAAATTGCATTCATGCGGATTCGGTCACCAAGTAAAGCTCCACCTGTTTTTTGCTTTGTGGGATCAACTGATAGAATTGCTACCTTTTTATCATCTAATTCATTGATAAAACGGCGTATTAATTCGTCCGTGAGTGAGCTTTTACCTGCTCCGCCTGTACCCGTAATTCCAACAACGGGAACTTCTTTCTCAAGGTCTTTTATTTTTTGAATGATTGATTCTGCAGCCGCTGCCGTTTCATCTGCGTTACCAATTTGATTTTCAGCAATCGTAATCAGTTTTGCGATTGTTTTGTAATCCCTTGTTTGAAGTAGTTCAAGCTCATCTGTTAGCTCAGTGTTTGTTGGATAATCACACTCTTGTATCATTTTGTTGATCATCCCTTGGAGCCCCAAGATACGACCATCTTCAGGTGAAAAAATGCCAGCAATCCCGTATTCATGAAGCTCCTTCATTTCACGAGGGATGATTACACCGCCGCCACCGCCATAAATCCGGATATGGGATGACCCTCGCTCCTTTAGAAGATCGTACATATATTTAAAATATTCCACATGGCCACCTTGATAGGAGGAAATCGCAATCCCTTGTGCATCCTCCTGGATTGCTGCGTTGACCACTTCCTCGACAGAGCGATTATGCCCAAGGTGAATGACCTCAGCCCCGCTCGCCTGCAGGATGCGGCGCATAATATTTATCGAAGCATCATGCCCATCGAATAAGCTTGATGCCGTCACAAACCTTACATGATGTTTAGGACGATACACTTCTACCGTGCTCATTCCTACTCCCCCTGTCTTGCTATTTTTATCAAATACACCTTGGCGTATTTGCCACCCGATTTTTTTCGAGCCTGCTCGAAAAATCCCCTTAGAAAAATCGTGGCATCCGCCGGAGGCTTTACCTTTATTCAGTCCCTTTCTGAATAAAGGTAATCCCCTTTAATAAAAGCTCTGTTTGCATTTCAATATATTCCTCAAGTGTGAAACGCTTGCGCATCGCCCAACGGCGAAAGCCCCACATCTGGCCTTGCACGAAAATATTATGGGCAACAAGCTCAACCTGCTTCTTCGGCAATTGAAGCTCTCCCTTTGCGATACAGTCTTCAATCGCTTTTTCAAACATGCCGACCATTTCCACTTCCTTATTCAGCACATATGGTAGAGCATCCTTCGAAAGTGATTTTGCCTCCTGGTAAAGTACTAGAACCTCATCCTGCATCTCATCCATAACGAGGAAGTAATTACGAATCGCAAGCTTCAGACTTTCAATACTGCCTTCCTTCGTGTTGATAGCTTGCTGGAGACGTTCCTGAACCTGGTCATAAATGCTGTCTACAACCAAATAGAGAACATCCTCTTTCTTACGGATATATTCATAAAGCGTACCGATGCTAAACCCGGCTGCTTTTGCAATCTCCCTTGTTGTCGAGCGATGAAACCCTTTTTCCTTAAAAAGAGTCACAGCCCCCTTTATCATCTGGTCCCGACGTTTCTTAATGAGCCGCTCATCCTTCACAGAAGCCGGCACATCATTCCTTCGCATCCCTTCACCCCCTACTCCAATTTTTTGATTGTACTATTTTGTTAGCATTCTAGAGATAACGAGACGTTGGATTTCCTGTGTACCTTCATAGATTTGGGTGATTTTAGCATCGCGCATATAACGCTCCACTGGGTAATCCTTTGTATAACCGTACCCACCAAAGACTTGAACTGCTTCCGTTGTCACCTTCATCGCGGTGTCCCCAGCAAAAAGTTTCGACATCGCTGATTCTTTTCCATATGGAAGTCCCTCTGACTCCAACCATGCCGCTTGATAGGTTAAGAGACGAGCAGCCTCTACACTAGTTG
The DNA here is from genome assembly GCF_036962705.1 of Bacillus sp. JJ1562. NCBI lineage: Bacteria > Bacillati > Bacillota > Bacilli > Caryophanales > Bacillaceae > Bacillus > Bacillus sp. JJ1562. The sequence continues at coordinate 156,569 of NZ_JBALOQ010000002.1, read as the reverse complement.
CCATATCCGCAAGCTTAAAGCCAACCCCTTGTTGAGCTGCAATTGGCTTGCCAAACTGGACACGCTCCTTCGCATACTCCGTTGCTGCATCTAGTGCGCCTTGCGCAATCCCAACTGCTTGTGCAGCAATCCCATTACGGCCACCATCAAGCGTCATCATTGCAATTTTAAAGCCTTCTCCCTCTTCACCAAGTAAATTTTCCTTAGGTACGCGACACTCTTCAAACATAATTTCAGTTGTAGGTGATGAACGAATACCCAGCTTCTTTTCCTTTTTCCCTACTGAGAAACCAGGAAAGTCGCTTTCAATAATAAATGCACTCGTTCCTTTATGCTTAGAGGATGGATCTGTTAGCGCAAACACGACATAAATATCAGCAATCCCACCATTTGTGATGAAGATTTTAGAGCCGTTTAAAACATAATGGTCACCTTCTAATCTAGCAGTTGTTCTCATTCCACCAGCATCAGATCCGGAGCCAGCCTCGGTTAAACCATACGCACCGATTTTTTCGCCCTGTGCCATTGGTCGTAGATATTTTTGCTTCTGCTCCTCACTACCAAACTTGTAAATAGGCCAGCCTGCCAGTGATGTATGGGCAGAAAGTGTTACCCCTGTTGATGCACAAACTCTTGATAGCTCCTCAACTGCGATACAATACGCTAAATAGTCACTACCAATGCCACCATATTCCTCTGGCCACGGAATCCCGGTTAAGCCGAGTTCTGCCATTTTATCGAAAATTTCACGGTCAAATCGTTCTTCTTCATCGCGTTCTGCTGCAGTTGGTGCCACTTCATTTTTGGCAAAATCACGAACCATTTTCCGAATCATTTCATGCTCTTCTGATAATTTAAAGTACATCGATAGGACCTCCACTTTCATAGAATGTTAGTTTTTGTGATGAATTGCATCGTTAGGGCGGGATTTGCGTCATTGTTTGGATTTTTGCGTCATTCGCCCAGTTATTTGCGTCTGTGGCCGGATATTTGCGTCTCCAGCTAAATATTTGCGTCGGAATCCACGGATTTGCGTCCTCGGCTAATTATTTGCGTCACATGCGACGGATTTGCGTCGTCACCAACAGATTTGCGTTGCTGACCTCATATTCGCGTCACCCACACAGTTATTTGCACAATAGCCCATTACAATTGCTTACTAATCACAATCCTTTGAATCTCACTTGTACCCTCATAAATCTCGGTTATTTTCGCATCGCGGAAGAACCTTTCTACTGGATAATCCTTCGTATATCCGTAGCCGCCATATACCTGAATCGCTTCCGAGGTGACCTCCATCGCGGTTTTAGATGCAAATAGCTTTGCCATCGAGGATTCCTTCGCACAAGGCAAACCTTGCTGTTGTAGAAATGCCGCCCGATAAACAAGTAGTCTTGCCGCTTCAACAGCTGTCGCCATATCAGCTAGCTTAAAGCCTACCCCCTGTAATGAGGCGATTGGTTTACCGAATTGATGACGTCCTTTTGCGTATTCCACTGCGTGTTCAAGCGCAGCCTCCGCAATTCCTTGGGCCTGTGCGGCGATACCGATTCGACCAACGCTTAGATTCGCCATTGCGACCTTAAAGCCCTCACCTTCAGTACCTAGAACATTTTCAACTGGCACCTTCACATCCTCAAGTGTGATTTGAAGTGTCCGAGAACCAAGAAGCCCCATTTTATGCTCATCTTTACCGAACACAAAGCCCGGGGTGTTTTTTTCAACAATAAAAGCCGTAATGCCCTTACTTCCTGTTTCATTCGGATTTGTACGAGCAAACACAATATACACATCCGCTTCCCCACCATTTGTGACGAAGACCTTTGAACCATTCAATACATAATGGTCACCCCGCTTTACAGCTCTTGTTTTTAAGCTTGCGGCATCTGAGCCAGCGCTCGGTTCTGTGAGGCAAAAAGCCCCAAGATATTCCCCACTGGCAAGCTTAGGAATGTACTCCTGCTTTTGCTCCTCTGTTCCAAAATATAAAATGGGGTGCGTACCAACAGAGGTATGAACGGATAAAATAACCCCGATTGTCGCGCTCACCTTAGAGAGCTCATTGATGGCAATAATATAGGATGTAAAATCCATCCCAGCACCGCCATATTTTTCAGGGGTTGTTATTCCCATTAGTCCAAGGGACCCCATTTTCGAAAGAATGTCTCTTGGAAACTCCCCATTTTCCATGCGCTCCACAAACGGCGCGATTTCCTCTTTCGCAAAATCACGAACCATTTTCCGCATCATGTCTTGCTCTTCTGTAAAATGAAAATCCATGCTGTTTCCCTCCGATAGGGGTTCCTGATGTTTTGGGTTATTTGCTAGAGTTGTCACGTATGACTCACCTCTATCCCTCGTAAGTATAGAAACCTCGACCTGATTTTTTGCCTAACCAACCTGCTTTCACGTATTTACGAAGCAATGGACATGGTCTATATTTGTCATCACCGAAGCCTTCGTGAAGGGTTTCCATAATATAAAGGCATGTATCAAGCCCGATAAAATCAGCTAGTGTCAGTGGCCCCATCGGATGATTCATTCCAAGCTTCATGACGTCATCAATTGCTTCCTTTGTGGCAACACCTTCGTAAAGTGTGTAAATTGCTTCATTGATCATCGGCATTAAAATGCGGTTTGACACAAATCCTGGGAAGTCGTTCACTTCAACAGGGACCTTGTTTAACGTTTTTGTCATGTCTTCAATGACTTGATAGACTTCATCGCCTGTCGCTAAGCCGCGAATAATTTCAACTAATTTCATAACTGGAACTGGATTCATAAAATGCATTCCAATTACTTTTTCCGGGCGCTTTGTTGCTGCCGCAATTTCAGTAATTGGGAGAGAGGAAGTATTTGTTGCTAAAATAGCGTTCTGAGGTGTAATTTCATCTAGTTGAGAGAAAAGCTTCGTTTTGATGTCCATATTTTCAAGGGCAGCCTCGATGACTAGGTCAACATCACTTGCATTTTGTAGTTCTAGAGATGGTGAGAGTCTTCCCAATATTGCTGCCTTATTTTCTTCACTCATTCGACCTTTATCCACTTGGCGGGTAAGATTTCTCGTGATCGTCGCAAACCCGCGATCAAGGTATTCCTGCTTTAAATCATGAAGCTTCACATCATAGCCTGCCATTGCACAAACCTGTGCAATCCCTGAGCCCATTTGCCCTGCCCCAATTACCATCACTTTTTGAACCTTCATCGAAACATACCTCCTAGATTCACCATTTTTATACTTCGACCATTATCGCGTCGCCCTGGCCTCCACCACTACAGATAGCCGCAATTCCGATGCCACCGCCACGACGTTTTAATTCATGGATAAGTGTAATAATAATTCTCGCTCCACTTGCCCCGATTGGGTGACCTAGTGCTACTGCTCCACCGTTGACGTTGACTTTTTCTGGGTCAAGATTGGATATTCTTCCACTTGTTAACGCAACTGCAGCAAAGGCTTCATTGATTTCAAACAAATCAATCTCATCAACCGTTTTACCTGTTTTCTTTAATAATTCATTGATCACAAGGCCTGGAGTTTTTGGGAAGTCCTTCGCTTCAACGGAAATGGCTGCATGGGCAAGAATTGTAGCAATGGGCTCTTTTCCTTCTTGCTTTGCCCGCTCCTCACTCATAAGAACGAGAGCAGCCGCACCGTCGTTAACACCAGGCGCATTCCCTGCTGTGATCGTACCGTCTGCATTAAACGCAGACTTAAGTTTTGCTAGCTTTTCGATGGTTGTGTCTGCACGTGGTGCCTCGTCTTGGTCAACGACTGTAACTGCTCCTTTTCGACCTTTTACTTCCACTGCCACAATTTCTTCAGCTAGTTTCCCTGACCGGGTTGCTGAGATCACACGTTCATGACTGCGGAGAGCCCACTCGTCTTGTTCTTCTCTTGAAATGTCCAGCTCTGACGCAACCTCATTACCATAGGTTCCCATGTGAACACCCTGGAAGCTACAGGTTAAGCCATCATGAACCATTAAGTCCTTTAAGCTCGCATCTCCCATACGTAGTCCAAAGCGTGCTTTCGGTAAAAAATATGGCGCATTGCTCATTGATTCCATGCCACCGGCAACAATCACTTCTTCGTCACCAACACGAATGATTTGATCGGCAAGCGTGACACTGCGAAGCCCTGATGCACACACTTTATTGATGGTTTCTGTTTTTACTTCCCACGGGATTCCCGCGTTTCGTGCTGCCTGACGTGAAGGAATCTGACCTTGGCCACCCTGTAAAACATTTCCAAATATTACTTCATCCACAATATTACCTTCGATACCTGCTCGCTTTAATGCTTCCTTGATGGCAATTCCACCAAGCTCAGATGCTGTTAATGAACTAAGACTTCCCCCTAATTTTCCAAATGGAGTACGAACACCGCTGACAATTACTGTTTTTCCCATCTCCAACCTCCTTGATTTTTATCGAATGAAATTAGTTTAGCTATTGGTTTCCAACTACCCCAAATCGGGTACGATTCTCACGTTTGTGTTACCCTTTTCCTTGCAGCTACCCCAAATCGGGTACGATTCTCACGTTTGTGTTACCCTTTTCCTTGCAGCTACCCCGAATCGGGTACAATTCACCCAACATTAGAAACCGCTTACATTTACCCGACTGAACGCTCGCTCAACCTTGTCTGAAAGAGGGAGGCGTACGAATGTACACCTCTCTCGTTACTCTTATACTATTAAAATTCTTTTGGAAGTTTCCTATATTCCTATTTTACAACATCAATCATGGAAGATAAATCATGAATTTCCATTAAGATGCAATTTCCTTTTGATCGCCGACTACTGATCTTTCAAGGATTTCAGCGATATCGTAAGTTCCGATTTGGTCTTCAACTTCCTTCGCCTTCGTACCATCACTTAACATTGTTAAGCAGTAAGGACAACCGGACCCAATTGTGGTTGGGTTTACAGCTATCGCTTGCTCTGTTCTTGCTACGTTAATGCGAGTACCTGTATCCTCTTCCATCCACATTAGACCGCCACCTGCACCACAGCACATTCCTTGTTCACGGTTGCGTTCCATTTCGACGAGCTGCACACCTGGAATTTGTTTTAATATTTCACGAGGTGGATCATACACGTCATTGTAGCGTCCTAAGTAACATGAATCATGCCAAGTAATGACTTCGTTCACTGCATGCTTCGGAACCAATCTTCCCTCTTTTACAAGGTCATATAAGAGCTCTGTATGGTGGAAGACCTCAACACCCTGAAGCCCCATGTCTGGGTACTCATTTTTGAAAATATTGTATGCATGTGGGTCGATTGTGACGATTTTCTTCACTTCTTCCTTTTCAAATTCAGCGATGTTATTTGTCGCAAGCTCTTGGAATAGGAATTCATTTCCAAGACGACGAGGTGTATCACCAGAGTTTTTCTCCTTGTTTCCTAAAATCGCAAACTTCACGCCTGCTTCATTCATCAGCTTCGCAAAAGAAAGAGCGATTTTTTGGCTTCGGTTATCAAATGCACCCATGGAACCAACCCATAAAAGGTATTCGAACTCTTCGCCTGCTTTTTTTACTTCTTTTACTGTTGGTACATGAACATCATCTCGGACTGCACGCCAGTTTTCTTTTTCCTTACGGTTAAGGCCCCAAGGATTTCCTTGACGCTCAATATTCGTCATTGCACGCTGAGCATCGGCATCCATTTTGCCCTCTGTAAGAACTAAATAACGACGTAAATCAATGATTTTATCTACATGCTCGTTCATAACTGGACATTGGTCTTCACAGTTACGGCAAGTAGTACATGCCCAAATTTCTTCTTCTGTGATGACATCGCCAATTAAGCTTGGGCTATAGGCTAATTCAGCAGTAGCAGCTGTTTCATTTGCGCCTTGGCTACTTGAAGCAAGTGCTAGCTGATTTCCCTTTGTATGATTGAATGCAACAGCTGGCACCCATGGTACACGTGAAGTAACGACCGCACCTGTTTCAGTTAGGTGATCACGTAATTTCAAAATCAAATCCATTGGCGAAAGCATTTTTCCAGTGCCTGTTGCCGGACACATATTTGTACAGCGACCACATTCAACACATGCATATAGATCGACTAATTGTGTTTGCTTAAAGTCTTCAATTTTTCCAACACCAAAGGTTTCCTGAGTTTCATCTTCAAAATCAATTTTCTCAAGCTTGCCTGGGCTTGTTTGTCTACTTAAGTAAACATTCACAGGTCCAGCAATTAAGTGCGCGTGTTTAGATTGTGGCACATAGACAAGGAAGCTTAGCAGGAAGATTAAGTGAATCCACCATGCAATATAGAAAATGACAATTGCAGCTGTTTCATTAAGCCCACCTAAAGCAAGTGAAATTACGGATGCGATTGGCTCAGTCCATGTTGCTTCATGACCATGCCAGACGATTCCCGCACCGTTTCCTAATAAAACAGAAAGCATCAAGCCACCAATAAATAAAAGGACAAGTCCTGATTTAAAGCCTCTTTTGAGACGTACAAGCTTTTCAACATAGCGACGATGGAAAGCCCACACGACCGCAACTAAAATCATAAATGTGACAATTTCTTGGAAAAATGCAAAGCCTGGATACAATGGTCCAAGGGGAAGATGCGATCCTGGCTTTAAGCCCTTCCAAATAAAATCAATCGCTCCAAATTGGACAAGAATAAACCCATAGAAAAACATGACGTGGATGGCTCCACTCTTTTTATCCTTTAAAAGTTTCTTCTGTCCGAACACGTTGATCCAAATCTGTTCAAGGCGTTCCTTGACTTTCCCATCAAATTCAACCTTTTTGCCAAGCTTGATATAAGCAATTCTTGTCTTAATGAGATAAACGAAAAGATAAATTGCGTAAGCGGTTACAACTAAGAATGCAAGAAGATTGATAACTAAGAGGATATTCATGTTTAAACTCCTTTCGTAAGTTTTAATCAAATGCGCCTTGGCGTATTTGCGCCCAGATTTTTTCGACTTGCTCGAAAAATTTCCTTTGAAAATCGCATGTCTCCGCCGGAGGCTTTAACTTTATTTAGTCGGAGTTCAAACTTCGACTGAATAAAGTTAATGGAATTAATTTTCAGACTATATTGTTTATACCTCCATTATATAATGAATGAGCATTCAGTCAATGATTTTTATTAAGAAATCTCAAATAATCAATCCAATTTTCGTATAAACTAAGTGAACGCCATTAAAGGAGGGGTAAATATGTTGAGAGCTATCTTCTGGATTGTCCTTATTATCATTATTCTATTACTGTTACTCCGCCTTGATTACAGTCTCGGAAGAAAAAGTCACTTAAAAAAACAAGTTAACGATGAGTTTCCATTACGAAATAGTGATGTCAGTCTATATGCCACAGGGAATTCACTCTTCTCCGAGCTTTTTTCAGACATGGAAAATGCATCCGATCATATTCATGTGCAGTTTTATATTTTGCAGGATGATGATATTAGTAAAGATTTTGTCACTCTTTTAAAGAAAAAATCGGAGCAAGGTGTCAAGGTTCGTTTGCTTCTGGATTGGGTTGGTGCCCACAATGTTACGAAGGAAATGGAAAAAGACCTGACCCGTTCAGGCGTTTCATTTGCCTACAGCAACAAACCTAACTTTCCATATTTTTTTTACAAGCTCAATGCACGTAACCACAGAAAGATTACTGTCGTTGATGGAAAAACGGGGTATATGGGCGGCTTTAATATCGGAAAAGAATATCTCGGCAAGGACCCGAAATTTGGCTTTTGGCGTGATTATCATTTGAAACTGACCGGTGAAGGAGTCGCAGACCTGCAGACACAGTTTTTGAAAGATTGGTATGATTCAACAGAGGAAGCCATCAAAAACCATAACACCTATTTCCCACCACTTCCAAAAGGTAAATCGCCCACAAGGTTCATTTCAACAAACGGCGCTTACCTAGAAGACGATTTTGTCGATATGATCAAGGAGGCTGAGAATGAAATCATCATTGGTTCTCCTTATTTTGTACTAAGTGATCAGCTCAAACAGGAATTGATTGCCGCTGCGAAACGAAATGTAAAAATCCGTGTCCTTTTACCAAAGAAACCAGATCATCCTTTTGTAAAAGAAGCTTCCATACCATATTTAGACGAACTTTCAAAGTTTGGCATTCAATTCAATATGTATACAAGGGGCTTTTATCATGCAAAAGTGATTTGTATCGATGACAAGCTATGTGACATTGGAACCGCAAATTTTGATAAAAGAAGTCTTTATTCTAATTATGAAATCAATTGTTATATCCATGACAAGGAAGTGATTAAAGAGATAAAAAAGGTTGTGGAGGAGGATTTTGCAACTTCAGATGAACTTACTCGGGATCGAATCAATGAACTAAAGTCAGAGAAAAAGTTTAAAATCAAATTTGCGACCTTGATTTCGTTCTTTTTATAGGGTTCGGTGCGAAATACTGTTTTTATTTTTCAAAAACTGTTTTTAATACGAAAATACAAACGTTAATTCAGAAATACTGTTTTTAGCACAAATGAGGCACCCGTAGCATAGGTGCCTCTTCTTTATTTCGGTCCAAATTGAAAGAGTGGTACTATCCATTGGAATAACTTAAATCCCAAATAAACGCCAACTACTCCAGTAACCCCTGCGAGCGCTGGTGGTGCTGGGATTGGTAGTTTTAGTAAAGCAAATAAAAATCCGACAATTACACCCGATATGAGTGCCAAGAGAACCTCTTTCATGTATGGAATCCTCCCCTTTTTTCCCCGAATTAACAAAGCAGTAAAACCTCCACTAATTGAAGCTTCACTTTACCTCATTATTCCCGACAAAAAGGCCCTCTACTCAAAGTAAGGGCCTCAGGCAAAAGTATTACATTTTTTCAGGTGCAGATACACCAATTAATTTTAACGAACTTTGCAATGTAATTTGTACAGCTTTCATTAGAGCCAGGCGTGCTTTTGTTTTGTCAAGATTGTCTTGATCAAGCACTTTTTCAGCATTGTAGAAGCTATGAAGTGCAGCCGCTAGCTCATTAATATAATTTGAGATGCGGTGTGGAATTCGCTTTTCTGCTGCTTCCGTTACAGCCGCAGGGAACTCACCAAGCTTCTTCAAAAGGTCAATTTCTTTTTCGGAATTAATATTTTCAAGCGCATAGTTTCCGTCTAGGGTAATATTCATCTCGTCACCAGAGCGGAGCATGCTGCAAATACGTGCGTGCGCATATTGTGCATAGTACACAGGGTTCTCATTTGATTGTGATACCGCTAAATCAAGGTCAAAATCAAGATGAGTATCAGAGCTTCTCATTGCGAAGAAGTATCGAACTGCATCTAAACCAACTTCTTCAGTTAGTTCGCGCATCGTAACAGCCTTACCTGTACGTTTACTCATCTTCATTTTTTCACCATCTTTAAAGAGATGAACAAGCTGAATAATTTCGACTTCAAGAGTATCATTTTCATAGCCTAACGCCTGAATGGCCGCCTTCATACGTGGAATATATCCGTGATGATCAGCACCCCACACGTTGATTAATTTTTCAAAGCCACGCTCAAGCTTGTCCTGATGGTAGGCAATATCCGGTGTTAAATACGTATACGAACCATCATTTTTAATTAAAACACGGTCTTTGTCGTCACCAAATGTTGTTGAACGGAACCATGTAGCACCGTCCTCTTCGTAAATATGTCCAGCTTCACGAAGCGCACTAAGAGCTCGGTCAATTTTTCCGTTATGGTAAAGAGAAGTCTCAGAGTACCATACATCAAAACGAACTCGATACTCTTCTAAATCCTTTTGAAGCTTCTCCATCTCATATTTCAACCCATATTCACGGAAAAAGTCGAAGCGTTCTTGTTCAGCTATATTCACATATTTATCGCCGAACTCTTCAGCAATTCGCTTTCCGATCCCTATGATATCTTGCCCATGGTAGCCGTCTTCAGGCATCTGGGCATCCTTGCCGAGCGCCTGCATATAGCGTGCCTCAACGGACTTCGCTAAGTTGTTGATTTGGTTACCGGCATCATTGATGTAGTACTCGCGAGACACATCATAGCCTGCTTTTTCTAAAATATTACTTAATGAATCACCTACTGCTGCCCCACGAGCATGTCCAAGGTGAAGGTCACCTGTTGGGTTTGCTGAAACAAACTCGACTTGAACCTTCTGCTTATTACCTACTGTTGTTTCACCGTACGCTTCACCTGCTGTTAAAATCGCGGGGATTAAATCTGTTAAATAGGAATTATTCATATAAAAATTGATAAATCCTGGGCCGGCAATTTCAATCTTTTCAATGGAGGCTTTTGATTTATCGAAGTTCGCAACGAGTTCTTCGGCAATCATACGAGGTGCCTTTTTCGCTACACGCGCTAGCTGCATCGCCATGTTTGTCGCATAGTCCCCGTGCGCCTTATCCTTTGGAAGCTCTAACACAACCTCAGGAATTTGGTCTTCTGTAGCTAGTCCAGCTTTTAAAACCGCGGCTTTTATTTCTGCTTTTAAGCGTTCTTTTACTTGGTCAACAACATTCATCTAGTTTCGCTCCTTAAATGTAATGGTTATTTTATGTAATCCCGACTTTTCACCGTGAAGTGAAAGCTCATATGCTAAAAACAACGTCCCTTTACGAGAGTTTTTGTACCATTTGTATTCAATATTATTTGTTTTTGTGGTGAGGTTAAACGTTCCAAGCTGGTTTTTAAAGGAACCGTTTGTGGTTTCATTTTTTCGGTAAACCTGACGCATTTTCACAATACCCGAACGAAGAATGAGAACCTCTTTGTCCGAGATTTTGATGACCGTTTTTACTGTACCGATTTCTTGCTCTTCATCAAACTGCAAGTACGTATTATTACCCTTTATGTAGTATAGACCATTTGCGTCAAAAGCAACATTTTCTTTCCGCGGGCCGTCTTTAATTTCTGTTACAAATTTGAGGTCAATAGGTGTTCCTTCTTGACTCATTTTCACACATCCCTATAAGTCATTAACTTTACTAGTATACGGCATTTTGTGAGGGGATTTCAAATTAAAATGGATTTTTCGCCGTCGTGATGGTATAAAAAAACTCGGCTTTGTGGGCCGAGTTTGGATGTTTGGATAAGTGTGATTATAGTATTATTGCTTTGTAACTTTGACATTCAAGAAGACATTGATTGCAAATAGTATGATGCCGAGGGTTGTAACGGTGCCGCCTACTGCAATAGCTGGTTCGACCGCCGTATTGCCAAACAATAACATCGTAAGTCCAATCATCATCACCGGCAAGCCAATGTTATGAAGCCAAAAATGGATCTTACCAAGCATTGATTCTCCTGCCCGCGGGAATAAATAGTAAACAATCCCAGCAAGCCCCATGGAGGCCCAGCCTAGTAAGTTAATATGAACATGGACTCCTGTTAGCGTGTACGTGTGTGACATCGACATGCCCATCCCGATCAGAACACCAATCACAAAATACAATGCCGCCATTTTCAAAAAGCGAATCCCAACCATCGAATTCCTCCTTTATTAGGCAAATGTAGTTCAAATGTATTATATTCACCTAACAAGAAAGAATTGCCATAATTTTGTAAATATATTTTAGGAGCGCTTAGCCTCCGTATGATCATTCACGTTTCAAAAAGAACCTTGCCTGTTTCGGATACATCATAATCTCCCAAGGAGTTTATCTCAGTTTGAAATACCTTAGAAGCCAAAATGGATTTTACAGTCTTAATGAGTTCTTCGTTTTTTGGTGTTTTTAGCATCACTAGGTCGTATCGTTCCGAAATTAAAGGGATAAAATCAATTCCAACTATTTTTGCTGCCTTTTCAATCCCGACACCAACATCTGCAGCTCCTGTGGAAACAGCAGATGCCACACTTAAGTGACTTGTTTCCTCGCGTTCATAACCATTAATACCCGCTACCGGAATCTGCTTGATTCGAAGCTGTTCATCAAGCAAAATTCGAGCTCCAGAGCCTTTTTCGCGGTTAACGATTCTTAGCTTCTCCCTACTTAAATCTGTCCAATCAGAGAGCCCAAGTGGGTTTCCCTTTTGAACATAAAAACCTGCTTTTCTAGAAAGAAGATTGATTAATACATATGGGTAACTCACTAAGATCTTTTTTATATAAGGAAGATTGTACTCTCCTGTATCTCCATCAAACATATGTAAACTTACAACATCACATTCTCCATTATACATGGAGATAAGACTATTCAAACTACCCGAGAATGAACGGAGTGTTTTATGGGTTGAATGCTGCTCAATGTACTTCCCGAGAATATCTAATACCATGTCCTGTCCACTTATGACAATGCTCGGTGAAGATTTTACCTCTGGTCTTTGTAGCTCAGGCGGTATCACTGAAGAAGTCTTTTGTTGATTGATATAATTGTGCAAATCCTTCGCGTCCATCCGCATCTGTCTACCCACTCGAAAAACAGGAAGTTCTCCTTTTTTCACAAGGTCATATACGGTTAATTTGGATACCTTGAGTAACTGTGATACTTCTTCTATCGTATAGGAAAGTTCGTTTGGCATGTTCATCCCTCCATCTCTTCATTTTATCCCAATCATCCGCAAAATTGTTATTTTCTTTTCAATTATATCTAGCTATAATTAGTTATAACTAGATATAAAAGGGAGTACAAAATGAAAAAATTTACTTACTTCTTACTTTTTTTAATGATGTTCTTTGTCGTAGTGGCTTGTTCAGCAGATGACCAAGCAAAGACCACTGAAAAAGTAGAGCTGACCATCTCTGCTGCAGCAAGCTTACAGGATGCCTTAGTAACAATTCAAAAAGGGTTTGAGGAAGAGTACCCTAATATAAAGTTAGTTTTTAACTTTGGTGGATCTGGTACCCTTCAACAGCAAATTTCACAGGGAGCTCCGGCTGATTTATTTTTCTCTGCTGCAATGGATAAATTTGAATCATTGGTTAATGAAGGACTCATTGACAAGGAAGATGGGATCCAACTATTGGGGAATGAAATCGTTTTGGTCGTTCCTAAGGATGCTGAAAATGGGATTACATCATTCGAAGAACTATCAAATGCGACCAGAATTTCCATTGGCACACCGGAATCTGTACCTGCCGGAAAATACGCCAAGGAAGCTCTAGAAAAAATGAATATCTGGACTGCCATTGAAGAAAAGATTGTATTCGCTAAAGATGTTCGCCAAGTACTTACATATGTGGAAACGAATAATGTAGATGCGGGAATCGTCTATAAAACAGATGCTGTCTCTATTGAAAAAGTGCAAATCATTGCAACAGCAGACGCTGATACCCATTCACCCATTATTTATCCTCTAGGTGTCATTAAAGAAAGCAAGCATCGGGAGGAAGCACTAAAATTCTATGAATATCTTCAAAATGAATCTTCGATAAATATATTTGAAGAATATGGATTCAAAGGACTGAATGAAGCAAAATGACATCTGATTTTTGGTCACCGATCAAGCTTTCACTCGAAATAGCTACAGTATCAACTGTAATCGTATTAATAGCAGGGCTGTTTTTAGCAAGAGGAATGGCTCATGCTAAATTCAAAGGGAAGGCAATCGTAGAAACGATCTTTCTATTACCTTTAGTCTTACCCCCTACCGTTGTAGGATTCTTGTTAATTATTATTTTTGGTAGAAACAGTGTGATTGGTCAAGGGATTGAATGGCTATTTGATCAACCGATTATGTTTACATGGTGGGCTGCTGCAATCGCCTCAACCGTTGTTGCTTTTCCACTCATGTATCAATCCGCTAAGACAGGATTCGAAGGTATTGATCCTGATATTGAGAACGCAGCCCGTGTAGATGGTGCAGGGAATTGGAAACTATTTCTCTTCGTTTCGATTCCACTCGCGCTAAAATCCATTATTTCAGGCGGAATATTAAGCTTTGCAAGGGGATTAGGTGAATTTGGTGCCACTCTCATGTTTGCTGGAAATATCCCAGGAAAAACCAAGACAACTTCGGTAGCCATTTATTTGGCAATTGATTCAGGAAACATGCAATTAGCATGGGCGTGGGTCGCATGTATCATTGTCATTTCGTTTATCATGCTGTTTCTTGTGCATTTTATAAAAGCTAACTAAATATGAAACGGGCAAGTCTCATGGTCGCCTGCCCGTTTCAACATTAATGCAATACTTGGTAACCTAGTTTTTCGATGGTTTCCGCGATTTGTTCTTTTGAAACTCGTTCGGAGTCAAATGTAGCCTTCACTTTACTTGAATTAAATAATACTTTTGCTTCTTCTACACCTTCCATTTTTGCAACCTTTGATTCGATCTTTTTAATACAAGATGGACAAGTAAGTGGTTCTAATTGTAGTTTAATTGTTTCCATGTAAATCTCTCCTTTTTTCTTTTTCTATTATTATTGTAAGATGATTTTTCATGTACTTCTTTGACCCAGGTCAAATTTTAGGCAGTTGCTACTCGCAATGCGTGTTCCTTCTTCATTGTTTTGCGGTTGAAGCCCATTAATCTCATAGCGTTCAGAATCACAAGGAGGACGCTTGCTTCATGGATGAACATTCCAGATGCTAGGTGGACCGTTCCCATGAGGACCCCGATAAGAAGGACGAATGCAATTCCAACTGCAAAGAATGTGTTTTGCTTCATGTTGCGAATGGTTGCTTTTGATAATAAATAAGCATGTGAGAATTGCATGAGCTTATCTTCCATTAAGACGACGTCAGCCGTTTCCATCGAAATATCTGTACCACCTTCACCCATTGCGAGTCCGATATCAGCAGTTGCAATTGCTGGAGCATCGTTGATTCCGTCTCCTGCCATTGCAATGACATGACCTGCTGCTTTTAATTTTTTCACGTATTCGACTTTATCCTCTGGAAGTAACTCTGCATGAAATCCATCCAAGCCTAAGGTAGTTGCGACAAGCTCCGCGGTATGTTTGTTATCACCGGTTAACATCACGATTTTCTTAACGCCATTTTTTCGCAATTGGGCTAGTGCTCTTTGTGCATCTTCACGAATTTGATCCGCAATTGAAAAAATGCCTGCGATTTTGCCATCAACACTAGCAAAGATTGCGGTGTTTCCAGCTTTTTCTCTGTCAATTGCATAAGCCCCGATGGTTTCAGGAATTTCAATACCTTCAGAATCCATCAGTTTCCGATTCCCAATCGCAAGTACATAACCTGCAACTTTTGCCCGGATCCCATTTCCTTTAATGACTTCGCCTTCTTCTGGTTCAATCTCTAACGCTAGTTTTCTCGCAATTGCTTCTTTAACAATCGTTTGTCCTAGATGGTGCTCGGAAATGGTTTCCGCTTGTGCAACGAGTTGCAATAATTCATTTGTTTCGAGGCTTCCGAAGGCCTTGATATCTGTTACTTCGGGTTTCCCTTTCGTCAGTGTACCTGTTTTATCGAAGACGAGCGTGTCTACTTTTGAGAATATATCCATGACTTCTCCACCTTTCACTAAGACACCGTTTTTCGCACCATTTCCTATCCCAGCAACGTTTGATACTGGGGCTCCAATCACAAGTGCACCGGGGCAAGCGATGACAAGGAACGTTATCGCGATATGGACATCTCTAGTGAACAGATAGACAAGTACTGATAAAACAACGACAGCTGGTGTATAGATATTCGCAAATTTATTAAGGAATTTCTCTGTTTTTGATTTAGATTCCTGTGCTTCTTCCACAAGCTCGATAATTTTTGCAAAAGTTGTATCGTCTCCCACTTTTTCTGCAATCAATTCGATATAGCCATTGTCTACGATTGTTCCACTGAATACTTTGTCTTCTATTTTCTTTGATGCTGGTACAGATTCACCGGTAACAGCTGCTTCATTGAGAGAAGCCTGACCTGAAACGATTCTGCCGTCTACTGGAACCTTTCCACCTGAGCGGATAATCACACGGTCGCAAACTCGAACCTCTTTAACTGGGATTGTGACTTGACTGCCATCTCTGATAACAACCGCTTCCAGTGGTGCCATTTCGACAAGGTCTTTTAGGGATGAACGTGTTTTTTCCAGAGTTCGAGCTTCTAAATAATCACCGAATAAAAATAGGAATGTAACAACGGCTGACTCGACAAATTCACCGATAAACAACGCACCAATAACAGCGATCGTGACGAGTAGCTCAATGCTGAATGCCCTCATTTTTAATGCTTGGAATGCTCTAATGAAGATTGGGATTCCCGCGGTGATTGTCACAATGATGAGTGAAGCTGATTTTAACAAATCATATTCGGCTAAATGAAAAATCAAAGCGAGAACAAGCAAGGCTCCTGAAATTACAGTTACTTTCGTTTTTTGTTGATTAATCCACTTGATCATTTTGATTTTCTCCCCTTTCCTACTTTGCTTTCTTTCTATATCTTTATGATAAGGAAAAGACAGGATAAATTATTTGACCGCCGTCAAAATTCAAGAAAAACTCCCCAAACACTGTTGCACATGAACGTGATTTGGGGAGTTCCTTATTTTACATTTTTATCTTTTTTCTAGTTTATGAATTTTTCTATATAGGTCTTTTAATCTTTGGTTTTTTAATAAATGAAGGTAAAGTGTTTTGCTATTGTCAAAAAAATGGTATATTATATGTATAATACAACACATATTAAAAAGAGGAATGGTTGCTCTAACAACCATTCCTCCACCATACAGTCTACTGCAAGAAGAGCAGTGGTCCTAAGCGAGAAAGCTCACCATCTAACTGGACATTAGCAGGGTGAGCTATTTCTTTTTGTTAAACGAAATAACTACGGCAATGACTGTTACGATTAATGTTCCGAATCCGAGCATAAGAGACAGCGCCTCGTAAACAGTAACCATATTGCCACCTCCCTTCTCTAGGGAAGTGACCACATTGCCCACCCTGCTTCAACTGTATAGCTCCATTATACCCATATTTTTGTTCGTTTTTCCTACATATTCCAAAAATCTATCATAACAAAAAAGCCTGGGCCACCAAGACCCAAGCTTTCCACTCACTAATTATTTCTTCTGAACCCATCCTAAAATCATCTCACGAATTAGCTTACTAGCTGTATTCGCTGTTTGTTCAGACGAATCATAGATTGGTGCAACCTCTACCAAGTCTGAACCGACTACTCGAATATCGGATTTCGCAATCTCGTGAATCGCACCTAATAATTCCTTCGACGTAATTCCTCCCGCATCCACAGTACCTGTTCCTGGTGCATGCGCCGGATCCAATACATCAATATCAATCGTTACATATACAGGGCGGCCCGCTAGCTTTGGCAGAACCTTTTTTAACGGCTCTAGCACTTCAAATTTTGAAATATGCATCCCGTTTTCCTTCGCCCATTGGAATTCTTCCTTCATTCCTGAGCGAATCCCGAATGAAAATACATTTTCAGGACCAATCAGTTCAGCAATTTTACGAATTGGTGTCGAGTGAGAGAGTGCTTCTCCCTCATAATTCTCTCGCAAATCGGTATGGGCATCCAAATGGATAATCGCTAGATCTGGATACTTTTTATAAACTGCCTTCATCACTGGCCAGGATACGAGGTGCTCGCCGCCCATTCCAAGTGGGTATTTTCCAGCTGCTAACACCTGATCAAGAAAATCCTCTATTATATCAAGGCTTCGTTGCGGATTTCCGAAAGGCAACGGAATATCGCCCGCATCATAATATTTCACTTCATCTAGCTCTTTATCAAGGTATGGACTATATTCCTCAAGTCCAATCGATACCTCGCGAATTCGGCTAGGGCCAAAACGTGAACCTGGACGGTAGCTAACTGTCCAGTCCATTGGCATGCCATAAATGACTGCTTCGCTCTCCTCAAAATTCGGATGGCTTTTGATAAACACATTTCCTGAATAAGCTTCATCAAATCTCATCAAAAATCCCCCAATTATTTCGTTAAGTCAGCAACAAATTTAGGTAATACAAACGCTGCTTTATGGATTTCTTTTGTATAGTATTTTGTCTCCAACTCATGGAAGCGATCGTCACTTACTTCAAGTGGATCATATTTTTTCGAACCGATCGTGAATGTCCATAAACCACTTGGGTATGTTGGGATATTCGCAATATATAGACGTGTGATTGGGAAGATTTCCTTCACATCACGTTGAACGTTTCTGATTAAATCTGGTGTGAACCACGGGTTGTCAGATTGCGCAACAAAAACGCCATCTTCTTTTAATGCCTTTGAAATGCCCGCATAAAAGCCTTTTGTGAATAGATTTACCGCTGGACCTACAGGCTCAGTGGAGTCAACCATAATGACGTCGTATTCATTTTCACTGTTGGCAATATGCAGGAAGCCGTCGTCAACCTTCACATCCACACGTGGGTCCTCAAGCTTGCCTGCAATTTCAGGAAGGTATTTCTTTGAATACTCAATTACTTTTCCGTCGATATCAACTAAAGTTGCTTTTTTCACACTTGGGTGCTTTAACACTTCACGGATTACTCCGCCGTCACCGCCACCAACAACTAATACGTTTTCAGGATTCGGGTGAGTAAATAAAGGTACATGCGCTACCATCTCGTGGTAAACGAACTCATCTACCTGAGTGGTCATCACCATGCCATCAAGAACAAGCATGTTACCGAATTCCTCAGTTTCTATCATATCGAGCTTTTGAAACTCTGTTTGTTCTGTATGTAAGGTTTGTTTAATTTTTGCCGTGATACCAAAGCTTTTTGTTTGTTTCTCCGTAAACCATAATTCCATGTTCATAACATCCTTTCGATTGAAAAATTCAGGGATTCCATCCCTTTATCGTTCCCAATTCCTTCAAAAAAATTGATGTTTCTGCCTGATTGTGCAATTAGACAATGTTGATGGATCTGCCTTGGCATACGTAAAGCTAGCTTCCGGATTTCTCTCAACTCAAAAAAGTATAGATGAATCCAGCGAAAATGCAAGAAAATTTTTCATCTTTTAGCAAATTAATGTTTAAAATGCCGTCATTCTTTTCATACTGATTGATATATGCCTGCGAGAAATGGCTTAGAAAAGAGAGAGGTGAACCCTGGTGGAGCTTATCACAAATGATCGGTTAAAAATGGCGATTAAAATTTTGCGCGCTTGTCTTTTCATTGGCTTAATCGGCTGTGCCCTTGTGGCTGCCGGAATTTTAGGCGTGCTTTCCTATGCGAAAACTCAGGGGGCACCACCTCTTGCGGTTCCTTTATCGACCTTATTCTACGCGGAAGATGGAACTTTAATCGGGGAAGAACGTCATCAAGGCGAAACCCGCTATTGGGTGTCGCTTGATGATATGTCCGATGCGGTGATTGATGCAACGGTATCGATTGAGGATCGGAACTTTTTTGACCATCGTGGTTTTGACTACAAACGAATTGGCGGTGCAATCATTGCCGACATTAAAGCAATGGCCAAGGTCCAAGGCGCGAGTACGATTACCCAGCAATACGCCCGAAACCTGTTTTTAGAGCATGAAAAAACATGGAACCGAAAACTCACCGAGGCCCTTTATACGATTCGACTTGAACTAAGCTATTCCAAGAAAGAGATTTTAGAAGGCTATTTAAATACTATCTATTATGGACATGGTGTCTATGGAATTGAAGCGGCAGCAAATTACTATTTTGGAAAAAGAGCAAGCGAGCTTTCACTTGCAGAAGCTTCCATGCTTGCAGGGATCCCAAAGGGTCCAACACATTACTCTCCTTTAGTAAATGAGGAAAAAGCAAAACAGCGCCAAAATGTCGTCATTCACTCCATGGTTGTGAATGGCGCCATTTCAAAAAAGACAGCTGAACAAGCAAATGCAGAAAAATTAAGCTTAACCGGTAACAAAATAGTTGGGCGGGAGGATATTGCTCCTTATTTCCAGGACATTGTAAAAAAAGAACTCCATTCAAAATTGAAGCTTGACCAAGAAACGATTGAAACGGGTGGCTTACGTGTCTACACTACATTAAACCCAGATCTGCAAAAAATCGCTGAGGATAAGTCCGTCAACTTTATAAAAGAAGATTCCGGGATTCAGCTTGGCTTTATTGCGATGGACCCGAAAAATAGTGAGGTGCGTGCATTAATTGGTGGTAGAAATTTCGAAGATAGCCCATTTAATCGGGCAACACAAGCAAAACGTCAGCCAGGTTCAACCTTTAAACCATTTTTATATTATGCGGCACTTGAGAAAGGCTACACGCCGTCAACACAAATTCGAAGTGAACTTACAACGTTTTTGTATGATGATGACCGCTCAAAATATACACCACGAAATTATAAAAATTACTATGCCAATGATTCCATTACGTTAGCTCAGGCAATTGCCTTGTCTGACAATGTGTACGCCGTGAAAACACATCTTTTCCTAGATGACGGCGAGCTTGTCGACACTGCGAAGAAGCTTGGAATCACAAGCAAACTTAAGGATGTGCCTTCACTTGCATTAGGGACTTCGGGTGTAAGCGTACTTGAAATGGTTAATGCATACGCCACCTTTAATAATGGCGGGACCCTTCATAAGCCCATTTTTATCACGAGGGTTGAAAATTACAAAGGTGAAGTCATCTATGAAAATACTCCTAAACCCAAAAAGGTGCTTGATGAGGATCTAGCGTTTGTAACAACACAGCTAATGACAGGAATGTTTGATGAAAAATTAAATGATTATACAGCTGTAACAGGATCAACAATTAGCGATAAGCTGACACGCTTTTACGCTGCGAAATCAGGATCAACTGACACGGATAGCTGGATGATTGGATACTCTCCACAGCTTGTCGCGGGTATTTGGACCGGATATGACAATAATGAACAACTGACGATTGTCGAAGAAAACAAATATGCAAAAAACATTTGGGCCGGATTCATGGAGGAAGCCCATCAGGATATTGCACCAAAACCATTCAAACCGACAGAAGGAGTTGTCGGGGTGTATGTAAATCCAGATACAGGCTTGCTTCCAACAAAGGATTGCCCTGTTTCTAGACTGACCTATTATAAAGCAGGAACCGAGCCAACAGAATATTGTTCGGCGAATGTAGAAGATGGAAAGAAGGAAAAGCCAAAGAAAGACGAAGAAAAAGAGAAGAAAGGTTTCTTTAAACGGATGTTTGATTGGTTTTAATACTGATAGAATTTAGACGACTGGATTCGGACTG
>NZ_JBALOQ010000002.1:54217-135194 GCF_036962705.1 Bacillus sp. JJ1562 | reverse complement strand
TGCTTTTGCTGATTTTCATTGCTCGGTGTCCAAATGACGACTGGATTCGGACTGCTTTTGCTGATTTTCATCGTTCGGTGTCCGTATGGGTGTTTGATTTGGAGAATTCTTGCTAAATTTGGAGATACTGTATCCAAATAACAGTTAAGGATAGATCCTGAGTACGTGAGCTTCTTTAATCAACAAAAAAAGCGAAACCCCCAGGATGTGTACGTCCTGGGGGTTTCGCGTGTCCTAGTTTCAATGTGTGTACATTGTAAATTTAGTGTACTTTATTTTATTAAAAAAGCTCAAGCATAAGTCAGTTTGTTCACTAAAATGTCACAATTGGAAGGGCTCTATTCGACCTTTAGTCCCTCTTTTAGCTCATCACCTGAGTTATCCCAAATTTCTTTGTTGTGGTTGATTAGGAAATCCGTCAATAGCTTCTTTGATTTATCGTCCATAAAATCAACCATGATATGACGTTTTAACGATTTATCCATTTTGTTCACATGATCCGGCAATGATTTGTAGCCGCGTCGAATCGAGCGGTCGACTGTCATTTCACAAGCTGTGACACCCGCATAATAAGGCCCCTCTTCCTTGCGATCAATCGTTACCCAAATTAGCCAAAACGGCTTTCCATTGGGAACATCCTCTTTATTCGGCAGAAACTTAATCCCTTTTTCGACGACGCTTCTTGCGTGCATCGCACCGACGTCAACGAATACATCTTCATCTTCTATATCAATGAATACGGGTGAAATATTTTCGAGACTAAGCGCACCAATCCCATATCCCTTATGTCCATCTGTTGGATCATTTTTAATGATATTAAAGGCAACCTTTTTCTTACTTTGATCCATCATACATCCACCTTTCCCTTTTACTCATTACCAACTATTTTAACATAAGGTTGTCAAATTCTATAATTGCAGGATTGGTCGGAATATCGCAACCAGCATATCTGTGACGGCATAGACTCCACCATAAAGGAACGGGAATAAAAATCGGTCCCCTAGTGGCGTAATGACCAATACTAAAAAGAGCACAATTCCAAGTCCCTCATATTGTGTCAATCTCGGGCGAATCCGCGCTGGTACAAGGTCCTCAATGATACGATACCCATCAAGCGGTGGAAACGGCAACAGGTTAAAAATGAATAGCATAATGTTAAGACGTACAAACAGGTTAAAGAATGTTTCTAAGCCTTCTCCAAAGCCTTGAGGTATGGCATTAAACACGCCTACCCGAATAAGGATGATATAAATGAGCAATGCTAACGCTGCAACGACCAGATTACTTAAAGGCCCTGCAACCGAAACAAGAATCCCGGCAAGCCGTGGCTTTTTAAAATGAAATCGATTCACCGGCACAGGACGCGCCCAACCAAACCCGGCAAGAAAAATAAGAATCGTCCCAAAAGGATCTAAATGCGCAATTGGGTTTAACGTTAATCTCCCCTGCCGTTTTGCCGTGTCATCACCAAACCTGTAAGCCACATAGGCATGCGCAAATTCGTGCACCGTAAATGCAACTAATAGAGTTATAACCACATACGGTATCAAAGCTAAATCAAATGCTAAAAATCGACTTAATTGTTCCACCAAATTTCTCCTTTTTCTAGAAAAGTTATTATTTTCAGTATACAATATTCTTAAAGCTTTAGAAATCACAGATTGGAGAGATCAATTGTGCCATACGTAACAGTCAAAATGCTAGAAGGACGCACTGAAGAACAAAAAAAGGCGCTCGTTGAAAAAGTAACAACAGCTGTATCTGAAACAACAGGAGCAGCGGAAGAGAAAATCGTTGTTTTCATTGAGGAAATGACGAAAAATCATTACGCAGAAGGCGGCAAACGTTTAAGCGATAAATAATAGAGTTGGTTAAACCCGTGGCGAATGAGCTACGGGTTTTTACTTTTATATAAAGATTTATGTTCAATTAACAACACCATTTATATATAATACAGTATAAGAATCACATATGAAAAGTTGAGGGGATCTTAAAATGGAGAACTTTTATCTATTTGTCTTTATGTGTATTTTGCTTATTATTTTACCTGGTCCCGATACTGCCATTGCTACGAAAAACACTCTCACGGTTGGGAGAGTCGGAGGTCTAAAAACAGCTTTAGGAACATGTTGCGCCCTGCTTATCCATACTTCTGCTGCTGTATTAGGATTATCAGCTATCATCGTGAAGTCAGCACTATTATTTTCTATCTTCAAATACGTAGGTGCTATTTACTTAATTTACTTAGGAGTTAAGACATTATGGTCATTGTGGAAAAAGAAAGAAGCAGCAAGTATTGAGATGAGCACAAAAAGCTCGTACGAACACACATCTTGCTTTAAACATGGATTCCTTACCAACATCCTAAATCCCAAAGTTGCTGTCTTTTTCTTAACTTTTTTACCTCAGTTCGTGGACGTTGGAAGCAATACCATTCTACCGTTTCTTATAATGGGTTTGACCTATACTGTATTAACTGCCATTTGGTTTTTGCTTTATGTCTATTTACTTAATCAAATTAGTACTTTTATGAAAAAACCGAATGCACAAAAGATGATTGAAGGAATTACGGGTACTATACTGATCGGTTTTGGTATAAAACTAGCCTTAGAAAAGGCCCATAATTAGAAATTCAAAAGGAGGGTTGTCCAAAGTTTGAACAATCCTCCTTTTTTTATACCCTTAGCGAACCACGAAACCCTCTCGCAGCATAGTAGGAGTCTGCTCCATTGTGATATAAAAATACAGTGTCATAGCGACGATCACAAAAGATTGCCCCACCGAGTTTTCTAATATTAGCCGGTGTTTGCACCCAGCTTGATGTTTTCAAATCAAAATTACCAAGCTCCTGTAATGCTCGATATTGTTCTTCCGTTAACATCTCAATACCCATGTCATTTGCCATATCGATAGCACTATTTTCTGGTTTATGCTTTTTCCTTGATTCCAGTGCTTCTCGGTCGTAACAAAAGCTTCTACGACCATTAGGACTTTCCACTGAACAATCAAAGAATATGTATTCTTCCTTCTTTTCATCATAACCCACAACATCTGGTTCGCCTTCAGTTCTCTCCATCTCATTGAGTGACCACAGTTTCTCAGGATTGTCTTCCAATTTTCCTTCAACTTTTGCCCATTCAAAACCTTCATGGCGGATCATATTTTTCTCAAAACGGGCTTTCAATGTCTTAATTAATTCTTCTCGTTGTTCTTGCGATAATTCCTTTTTATTTCCTTTTGTCACGTTTGTTTCCTCCTATTTACTTAATAGAACTGAATATCATTCTGAATAAACGTCTGTTGTATTTTATTGATTTCTTGAACATATTGTCTGTTAATTTCTAGGGTTTCTTCTTTACCATTTTCAAAAACCAAATGTATCCTTTTAACAGGTTCCTGAGTTTCATTAATATAAGCTGCTTCTTTAATTTCATCCCATTTGTATATACTTTCAGACATCGACTTCTTAAATGTTATTTCGTTTTTTGAGATAAGCGTATAGTTTCCAAAACTAGCGTAATAACCCATTGAAATTGAAAACACTAAAAATAATATACCGATATAGTTCCAAACTTTATTTTCAAATATCATACCAATACAAAACAAAATAAAAAAGCCGACAGCAACAAACATCAAGATACTTGAAATGAATGGTGTTAAAACTAGAAAGGTGTCACCATGTTTGAAGAAAAAGTGGTGAATTAAGCTAGGACCTATAAATCCAACTATAACACCTATGATAATGCTGATTATCAGTAATACTACCCAATAGCCTTTATCAATTCGTTGCAACATGTACTCGCCCTCCCCCTCTTTAAATAATATTTACGAATAATTGTCAGGAGAAGTTTCATTTTTCTAAAAACATCACCACCATATTTTTGGGAATAATACCAACTGAGGTGGTTCAAATGCTAAAAAATGTTTTACTACATATCTTTATTTTTCAACTAATCTCTACAAATGTTATGGCCGAAACAAACCAACAAATAATAATATTCGATATTAACCAAGATAGGGTTATAAAACATTTACCTATAAACACAGATATACAACAAGAAGTTGAGAACCTTCTTGAAGGGATAACAGGGGTGTATGCTAAATTCAATCCGATACCTAATAAAGGAACTATGATAAGAATTCCTTTAGAACCGAATATTATGGTGAGAAACCAATGGTTTGATGACCTGTTGGATGAAGTAACCATAATTTTTACTGATCAGGAAAATCCATATTTAATGGTGTTTGATGATGAAAACAAACCATATTTCCTAACATTTAGAGGGGACACAGTAAAATTCTTAACATTATTAAACTTTATCCCAACCTAACTCAATTTCAAATATGTCTTGCAGTCTATATCGAAAACGAATATTATAGAAAAGGATTTTTAAATTGTTCGTCTTTTGGAGGTACATAAAACGATGTTTAAATTAACAGAGCTTAATACGAGTGTAAAAAAGGAAATTCTCGCAGGGATTACGACCTTTTTAACAATGGTGTATGTTGTCGTCGTAAACCCGGTTATCTTATCAGATGCAGGTGTTCCGTTTGAGCAGGTATTTTTAGCAACGATTATTGCAACTGTTGTTGGAACACTATGGATGGCACTATTTGCAAATTACCCAATTGCAATCGCACCAGGAATGGGGTTAAATGCCTTTTTTGCTTATTCTGTTGTTGGCGCCAATGAAAATATCACCTACCAAACTGCATTTGCTGCTGTATTTGTAGCAGGTATCATATTTGTGATTTTGTCATTAACGCCTTTTCGAGAAAAACTAATAGAGGCGATTCCACCAAATCTAAAGCATGGAATCACAGCTGGAATTGGTTTATTTATTGCTTTTATTGGTCTAAGGCTTACGGGAATTATTACCGCACACCCAACTAATTTAGTGACTCTAGGTGATTTACATTCGCCACCAGTCCTTTTAGCACTGGCTGGATTAGCTATCACACTTATTCTCATGGCACGAAAAATAAATGGTGCCCTATTTTACGGAATGATCATCACTGCTATAATTGCTTATTTTACTGGACAGCTTGAGTTTAAAGATGGATTCGTTAATGCGCCATCTCTACCAGAGGGGCTGATTATCGCAAATCCATTCACTGCTATTGGCGATGTGATTCAGTATGGGCTGTATGCTGTCGTCTTCTCCTTTTTACTTGTTACTATTTTTGATACGACAGGGACGATGATTGGAGTTGCCGAGCAGGCTGGGCTTATGAAGGGGAAAACAATGCCACGTGCAAGACAAGCATTATTAGCTGACTCAATTGGGACAACAGTTGGGTCGATGTTTGGGACAAGCCCTACAACTGCCTATATTGAATCAACGACTGGTGTTGCTGCAGGTGGACGTACGGGTCTAACTTCCGTAACAGTTGCGTTCCTTTTTATACTAGCTGCCTTTTTCGGCCCATTAGTTAGTTCTGTCTCTGGGATTGCTGCGATTACAGCACCTACCTTAATCATTGTGGGATCCTTGATGATGGGAAGCATTGCAGACATCAGGTGGAATGAGATCGATGAAGCCTTTCCTGCATTTTTAATCATCCTAAGCATGCCACTTACATCAAGCATCGCAACTGGGATTGCATTAGGCTTTATTTCATACCCACTGATGAAGGTTGTCAGAGGAAAATGGAGAGAAGTTCATCCGCTCCTTTATCTTTTTGCATTACTGTTTTTCTACCAGCTTGCCTATTTACCGCACTAAAAAAACTCGGCAGACTTTTGAGCTGCCGAGTTTCCTTTTAATGTTTTACTAGGTGACGAAGAGAATCAATATATTGATAAGCCTCTTCTACCTCTTCGTCTGTATAACGTTGCTTCGCTTTTAATGTAAATACCTTTTCTTTGACCTCATCTTTTTCAAGTCCTTCAAAGTATAAAACGGTAGATACCAGCTCCAAAAACCTTGCTGACTGGTTATTTAAAGCTTGCATGCAGTCATCTAATGGTGGCATGTCCAACTGATAGTGGCCTAAAAACTGCTCACCTTTTTCTGTTAACGAGTAACAATACTGATAATAGCCACCCTTTTTCTCTTTGACCTCATCTAAAAATCCTAGGTTGCAAAGCTCCTCCACACGTAAAGTTAACTCCTCTGAGTATGGACCGTAAAAGTGGAAGTTGTACTTTTCGTAAAACGGATAATCTATCTTTTTCGCGATATAAATCATTTTTTGCAGCTTTTTGCGACCTGTGATTTCCCCTGCAGCAGCAAATGCCTTCATTACTTTTGCATGTTCTGTTAACAAAACCCCTTCATCTCCTCACCAAAATCGACCAAATTAAAGATCTATTTATATATCTAAAACATCTTTTATTTTCTGTTTTTTACTATCATCTGATAGTTTTTCAATCATATCTTGTGGAAAATAAAGCTTATGATCGGTTCGCCTTTTACCGGAAATGGCATCTACAATTTCAGATTGCCTTGATAATTCGCGAATCTCGCCATTTGGCATCAATAGGTTAATTGGAATTCGTTCCTCTTCCTCTCCCGGCCGATAAAAATCATACGGTAAATCAGATGATGAATCGATCACTAAATAATAATTTGGGTCAATCCCCGCTTCCTCAAAAAGCGTTCTTAATTCCATCATCTTCATCATTTGTGAACTTGGATCAAACTCCACATATTTAAACAGATTACGATTAAGAAAACGACGGCATAGGTCACTTAAAATCGCATCATCCTCATCTTGCCACACTTGAAAATAGAAGGAAAAAATCCCTTCATCTAACCTAATATAATCCTCTAGTGTTAGCGTATCTTCAAAAATGGAAATAAAATGGATAGGGGCCGTTTGAAATTCGTAGTTTTCCTTGTACAGTTGTTTTGCACGATGGAGAATTTTCGTTAAAATGACTTCTGCACTCCGTGTAACTGGATGGAAATAGATCTGCCAATACATTTGGTATCGACTCATAATATAATCTTCAACCGCATGCATCCCACTGCTTTTAAAAACAACCTGATCTTCCTGAGGTCTCATTACACGCAATATCCGTTCCATGTCAAAATTTCCGTAGCTAACTCCCGTATAATATGCGTCGCGCAATAAATAATCCATACGGTCTGCATCAATTTGACTGGAGATGAGACTCACAACTAATTTATTTTTATATGTTTTGGCAATCACTTCGGACACTTTTTTCGGAAAATCATCCCCAACTTGCTTAAGGACTCGATTTACCTCGGTGTCCCCTACTATTATCGCCTGTGTAAATTCTTCATGATCATAATGGAATACTTTTTCAAATGAATGTGAAAATGGTCCGTGGCCAAGGTCGTGAAGAAGGGCTGCACTTAAGGCTAATAGGCGTTCCTCTTCATTTAGCAATGGTCGTTCACGAAACACATCATCAATTATTCTTCGGACAATTTCATATACACCTAATGAATGGTTGAAACGACTATGCTCCGCCCCGTGAAAGGTAAAATAGGTTGTCCCTAATTGGCGAATTCGACGTAGTCTTTGAAACTCCGATGTTGCAACAAGCTCCCAAATCACTCGATCCTGAACATGCACATAGCTATGTACAGGGTCTTTAAACACCTTTTCTTCACTTAATTTTCCATTGGAATTTGTCATGTATTCAACCTCTTCCATACTGGCATGCTATTATTATATATATTTATCTTTGACAAAAAAACCTAAAATTCTCCATAAATCGGCGTAAGCAAGTCATATCAAGGGTTGGAAAATTTTTCGACATGAATGAAAGTTTCGAGGTAGAGTCTGGAAACTCCTGCTTGAAGAAAATAAAAAATCACCTATTCTCTAGGGGAGAAAGGCGATATTAGTCCTTTTTCAGCTTCTTATCAATCTTTTCGATTAATTCGTCTTCTGTTGGAGCTGAAACAGGGCGATTGTTGACAAATGCGAATGATTTTTTTCTACCTGGTCCACAGTATGATTGGCAGCGAATGTCAATTGTTGCCTCTCCATCAACTTTTTTTAGACGTGGCACTAAGGTTTGAATATTTGTTGCCTGGCAATCATCACAAATGCGAAATTCGTTTGCCATTTCGTGTACAATCCCTTCATCCTGTAATTCTTAGTTTGTTCAATATGTGGATCGGTCATGTGTAGCATGCCGATTTAGCTGTTTAATTACACTACACGGTATTTTACTCTTCCCCTACGGTATTTGCAAGGGAACGGAATAAGTTTCAAAAATTCTCCACAAGTACAAGTTTGAGATTTTGAAATATTTTTAAATAAATATATCTACTATCCTTTTATGTAGAGGTATAAAGTTTGAATCTATTGACCAATATATGTAATAACCTAACGCAATTATAAACATATATATTGGGAGATGAATCAATATGAAGGAAAGACAAGATGCTTGGACAGAGGAAAATGACCTCTTATTAGCTGAAACTGTACTAAAACACGTAAGAGAAGGAAGCACACAATTAAACGCATTTGAAGAGGTTGGTGACAAATTAAACCGTACTTCTGCTGCATGTGGATTCCGCTGGAACGCGGTTGTGCGCCATAGCTACGAGAAGGATCTTCAACTGGCGAAAAAGCACCGGAAACAACGTCAACGTGCACTTAGCAAAACTCAACCTGTGAAAAAGCAGCTTTTGTATACACCACCAACTCCAAGTCTCGAA
Source organism: Bacillus sp. JJ1562 (assembly GCF_036962705.1). Lineage (NCBI taxonomy): Bacteria > Bacillati > Bacillota > Bacilli > Caryophanales > Bacillaceae > Bacillus > Bacillus sp. JJ1562. Next base: position 126,549 of record NZ_JBALOQ010000002.1, on the reverse strand, counting down.
GAATTTGCTGACGAGTTTCCGCTATTTCCATCTGAATCTACCAGTGTTCGTCCGGAAGTTAAAATGCCACAATATTCTTCTAGACCGACAGTGACGATGGATTCCGTGATTTCCTATCTTCAATCCATGGGTAACACAAGTCTCGGAATTGAAGCACTTAAATCTGAGAATGAGAGATTGAAAAAAGAAAAGAATGAGATACTTCTTAAAAATGAAGATCTCGAAAAGAAAATCGCGCTGCTTGAACAAAGCGCTGTGAACATCCAAGAGGACTACGAAACATTAATGAAGATCATGAACCGTGCACGAAAGCTCGTCTTATTCGAAGAAGAAGAACGCCCAGCCACTTCCTTTAAAATGGACCGTAATGGTAATTTGGAGAAGATGGCGGAATAATTTAGATAAACCCCTGACTATTCAGTTCAGGGGTTTATTTTAATATCTGTGAGTTCCAGCTTCCAATGAGGCTTTTTCAATTGTCTTTTCAGGTGTCATGTGTAAAACCACAGAAATCTTATAAATTTCGGTATATTTAGTCTCAAAATAATAGCTTTTCTCTAAGATTGAGCTCGTGATATTAAAGACATATTCACTTTCATTATCTTGAAACTCCTTTTGGATCACCGCATCCGTGGGTAGATGATCCATCAATAGCTGATAGGCTTCCTCTACTGTAGCAACAGGTTCTTTAAATGTGATGATTGGAAGCTCACACCGCCCCGCTCCAATTGTTCTACATTTAAGAACTAAGGCATCTGCCTCATAATCCCGATCTGACTGTTTTTCCATATGGTGCGCAAGATAGTTTAATTTATCATAAAAACCACCTTTGGCCGTAGTTGCGATAGTCTTTGCTTCAAGTTTTTTATTATAATAGGTATACTTCCCGTCACCAAACGGGTCATCTTCATTGACTTCCTCTACCTCTTCCTCAGCTGGTGCATCTGCTTCGGTTGAGTTTTTCATAGTCCCAGTAATAACAACCGCACCAATCGCAACCACAAACACAATAATTGTTACTGGTCCTAGCATTTTACTGGCAACAAATGCTTCTCCTACTCGATCCGCTATTCGATGCACGACCCTATTTTTCCCACTCGACGTCCTTCTTTCAAACAACTTCCTAAACCCTTCACTTAGCAATTGGAATGTTAGTAGGAGTAACGTAAGAGCAATCGCCGGGAACAGCGGAATCCACACGGCCTTTATAACCTCATACCGTGCCGCTGACAATAACCCTGGCCAATCAAAAAATCCAGTCGCAGAATCATAACCGGATTCATCTTGGAATACCCCACCACCTGGGATATAGTTGATCGCATGTTCAATAAAGTACTGGAATAATGCAAGCTGCCCCAACAGTAGAGTTACCCTTGCCAAATCATTAAAAAAGTTCACTACTAAGCTTTGAGAAACCGATGGCAGATAATGCATCACCGATAATTGAAACGGTGTGCTTCCCACTGTTACACTTGCATGCACAAATTCCTTTTGAGACACCTCGTAAATTTCATGGGCAAAAATATAGCTAACCCGTCCAACTTCAATGAGCGCAATTAAGAGGACCTTCCAATACACACCGTTTTCAAGACCACCCACCGAGACAATTTCCAATAGCAAAATTGCTGCAAAAATAGTTGGGATACTTCCGAACAAGGAGTACCATCCATTTGACACCATATAAGCAATTCCTTTTTTAGTGGAGGCCAAAAAGGCCATCGGAATCGCAATAATGTACCGAATCAATGTGATTAACACGATAATTTTTAGTGTATCCTTCGCACCAAGGATAATCATACTTAGAATATCCCTGGCTTCACGATCTGTCCCAAGCAGATCCTCTTTAGATGGTGGGAAAGGCGCTCTTCCAATTTCGCCACCATCGTAAAATCTCATTCTATGCTCAGGAGGAGTATGCTCAACAAACGAAAGCTGTGGTCCAACAAAGCTAATAAATAACATAAATCCGAAAAGAATCAACCCTGTCCAAAGCGACCAATTTTTCATTCACACTCCTCCTCCCTAAGGTCCTGGCTTTAAGTACGATATAATAAAAAGCACAAACAACCAAATAAATGCATACCGAAAAATCACTTTTGTGATTTGGGTCCAAATATTGCGCTTCTCAACCTCGTACTTGTTTTGCCAAACCACCGACACGATTTGAGTGATTAATAGAAGCACAACGAAACAGAAAGATATCTCCACGATTAAACCTATTTCCGGAAAGTCGATAAATGGTAAATTCTCGTTTTTACTTGAATCTAGCCGCTTAATCGATAGCATCATTCTCCAAGCCGCACCCTTATACTCCATCAGCCACTCAACAATTAATAGATTCGAAACGACATATGTCATGACAACGCCAAGATGCTGTAGGATCGAGCGTAAGCATTTTTTCAGGATATGCTTATGTATGACAAACCTTTGTGCCAACCCCTTTGCTCGTGCATATTGAATATACATCTCCCCATCTTCATTAGCGAGGACAGTAAAGGTGATTCTAGCAAAATACATCATCGGGTATAAGGACACAAGAATCCCCGGTAAAATGAAGTTAAACCACTGGTCATGACCAAAAAAATCAATAAAATTAAAGTGAATCAAAATAACCCATTGCAACACGATAATCATGAAAAAATCCGGTAAAGAATTGAGGATAGAGGTTACTCCTGTTCCTAAAAGGTTCAAGTATGTATAACGATTTCGATAATCAAAAATCCCCTTCGCTATCCCTAAAGTAACCGCTAACAAAAAGGCTGTCGCAATTACAGATAAACTTCTCGGAAAATATTCAAAGACGATTTCTTCATATGGCTCCTTATTTTTCGTTGCACCAAGACTTCCTTCGGTTTGGACATTGCTTATAAATTGCTTGATCGTGTCCCAGCTATCAGAGGCAGGTAGCATCGTTTTTATCGTTGAGAAAAACTTTGCAACATCCCTTTCCCCTAAAAAATAAGCAATCCCAAAAACAACAAGGCCGAAGTAGAGAATCGAAATTACATCGCGCTCACTAAATACTCTTAATCTTTTAAGCAACCAAATCACCCCTTACCAGATTAGCAATTGTAAAAAACAGGAACTTATACCTATAGATTACCATATATGTTATTTTCAAAAAATACCCATAATATAAGACGGGAAGGACTAATGAAAGGTTTCAAAATCTGTGGAACATTAATGTGCTAATAATCGTGAAATAACACAAATATCAGGGGCTTAGACACATATTTCGGAGATTCGACGCATAAATCCATCCCCAGACGCATTTCCACTGATTATTACAAAAGACACGGGATCAGAAGATCAAAAAAACCAGAGGAATCTCCCCTGGTCAACAAATCAACTCTATTATTTTTGAAACAACTCAATCCATTCACCGTCTGGCCCGTTGAAGAAGACGTATTTAGCTCCGCTTGGCAAGGTCGTAATGTTTTCATCAACAAACTGAACACCATGCTCCTTCACTCTTGCAATTTCTTCTTCGATATTTTCAACGGTAAATGCGATATGGTGGACCTTTCCTTCTGTTGGAAGGTTTGGATTGTAACCTGAAATTAACTCAATCACCGTTTCGTCTGAGTCGCTAAATCCTAGAAAAGCTAGCTTTAGGTTTGGATCGACATGATCCTGCTTTTCTAGTAACTCCAAGCCTAGTACTCTTGTATAAAACTCGATCGTTGTATCTAAATCCTTTACTTGTATTCCGACATGTTCTAGTTTTTTAAGTGGCATGATTTTGCTCTCTCCTTTTCCGTATGACTTTTGGTCGATATTTTACTCCGATGTACGTCACTGCAAGCGCCAAGACAAGTACAGAGCCTTTTACGATTTCGAATGCATAGTATGGTAGATTCAGCATTGTTAGTCCATTTAGTAGGACCCCGATGAGAGCTGCACCAAAGAATGTCCCGAGTGCATTTGGTTTTCCGGCACCAAGTACGGAAAATCCAACAAACACAGCGGCAACAGATTCCATTAACAGCGAAGCACCAGCATCAATTTGCCCTGAGCCGACACGGGCCGTAAACAAAATCCCCGCCATTGACGCGAACACACCAGATATGGTATAAGCAATCAATTTCACCTTATTTGTGTTAATACCTGATAATCTAGCAGCCTCAGCATTTCCACCTGTCATATATAAAATCCTTCCCCATCTCGTATGGTTCAGAATCACATAGGCAAGAAGCACGAAAACTAGCATAATCCAAACCGGAACAGGGAGTCCTAGCATCTTCCCTTGCCCAATCCATAAAAACGCAGAGCTAAACTCACCAGGTGCGGTTCCGCCGCTTGTTAATGGCATATGGTTGTAGATGGAATACCCTTCCGTATAGGTCCGGTGTAGACCTGACACGATATACATCATCCCAAGTGTCGCGAGTAAATCCGGTATTCCTATTTTTACAATTAAAAAGGTATTTACAAGACCAACCGCAACTCCAACTAAAAGTGGTAAAAGCAGGACCACCCAAAGCGGCAGCTCATACCAGACCATTAACGACGCCGTGATGACGACCGACAATGACATAGTTGACCCAACCGATAGGTCAAAGCCATCAACTACAAGTGTGAACGTAACCCCTAACGCAAGAAGTGTCACTATCGAGATCGACCTTAAGATATCGGATAGATTTCCATATGAAAAAAATGCATCATTGATAAAACTAAAATAGATTAAGATAAAGCCCATTAATAAAATTGCCCCGTATTTAAACAGGAAGCTGATGAGATTTCCTTTCATGTACGTCTTCCTTTCCACCACTAGCATACAAGAGGATTTTATCCTGTGTTGCCTCTTCTCCCGAAAGCTCTTTTACAATTTCCCCGTCATACATGACTAGAATTCGGTCCGAAATTCGGATGATTTCATCAATCTCTGAAGAAAAATAGAGGATCCCTTTCCCCTCATCGGCGAGGGAATAAATAAGCTGGAAAATATCCTGCTTTGCACCAACATCTAACCCTTTTGTCGGCTCATCAAACAAATAGAGGCTTGCATTACGAGACACCCATTTACCAATCGCAACTTTTTGTTGGTTTCCTCCGCTTAAATGCTCAGCCAAAACTTCCGTGTCATTCGCCTTAATCCCCAGCAGCTCAATGATGGAGCTGGCATAGCTTTTTTCAGCCTTCCGATTCATTACTAAAAACGGTGAGAATTTTTTCAAATTGGCAAAGGATAGATTCGTAGAGATTGACTCGTGAATGAACAAGCCTTCCTTACGACGCTCCTCTGAAATGAGTGCCAAACCTGCTTCAATGGCCTGCTGTGAATGGGTAAAACGAAGCGATTTACCCTTTACTTTCACTTCACCACGTTCGTAGGAACGGAGGCCAAATAATGTTTTCGCAAGCTCTGTTTTCCCGGCACCAACCAATCCAACAACCCCAACGATTTCTCCTTCTGAAACAGTAAACGCTACATCGTTTAGCTTTTCCCCGTCATCAAGCCCATTCACCTCTAAAAGAAGGTCCCCTCTCACTGCCTTCCGTTTCACGGATTGTTCCGTATAGGAATTTCCAAGCATCGTTTCGACAACGGTTTTCTGTGTAACCTCTTTTGTGGAAAAAGTGGTAATCGTCTTCCCATCGCGCATAATCGTTAACCGATCACAGATTTCAAACACTTCAGGAAGGCGATGTGAGATAAAAATACAGCCGACTCCCTTTTCCTTTAACGTTTTTACAATATCAAAAAGGTACTTTGTTTCCTCTATCGATAAAGGCGCAGTTGGTTCGTCAAAAATGATTACCTTTGCTTCATGAGCAAGAGCTCTGGCGATTAGCACTAATTGTTTTTCAGCAAGGGACAGTTCCAACGCTTTCTTTGTCATCGGAATATCCGTTACATTCAATAGTTTTAAGATCGAGGCTGCTTTTTCTCGAAGCTTACTTTTATTGATGAACAAGCCTTTCTCGGTCGAAAAAGTATCAAGTAAAATATTCTCGGCAACGGTAAGCTGCGGTACAATCACAGTGTCAACCTCTTGATAGACACAGTGGATACCGTATGTTTTCGCATCCTTCGGAGAACGAATGTCAATTGGCTCTCCTTCGAGGGTAATTACTCCTGTGTCAAGCTCGTAAGCACCCGATAGAATTTTCATCAGCGTGCTTTTGCCTGCTCCATTTGCACCAAGTAAGGCATGAACCTCACCACTTTCAAGTTCAAAAGAAGCCTGCTCAAGAGCAATCACCTTTCCAAAGCTTTTTGTCATTTCCTTCATTTCAAGTAAAGGCATCTACATATCCTCCTTTACAGAGGACCACGGGCGGTCCTCTTTTTTACTCACCAGCCTCAAGCTTTTTCAACTCGTCTGTGTAGCCCTGTTCGCTTTTACCCCAGCCTTCAATGTACTGGTCAAGCTCCGCAGTTGTGATTTTTTCCGCTGGAAGTGCATCCTTTGTTACGAAAACTGGCTCTAATTTTACGCGTTCAGGTGTTTCATTACCGTTTAGTTTTTGATAGGCAAAACGAACTTGGATGCGTCCGATATCTTTTGGATCAACCGCTGCAGACGCAACCCATGGGCTGTTATCTGCTTGAATCATTTGTAAATCCTCATCACTCATGTCAATTCCGTAAACCTTAATATCTGTACGACCTGCTTGTTCGATGGCACGAACAGCACCTTTCGCAAATTCATCCCATGCTGCCCAAACCGCTGTAATTTGACCTTCCTCAGGATACTGCTTTAATAGAGCTTCCATTTGTGCTTGTGTATCAAGAGCAGTGTTTGCTGTTGCTGCACCAAATGTTGCGATTTCTTTAATGCCATCGTTGCTATCAAGAAACTCTTGGTATGCCAGCTGACGTCTCTCCATTGGCGCGAAGCCCGCAACCCAAATTTTAACGATATTTGCTTCACCACCAGCGTCTTCCGCTAATTTTTCAAGGGTCATTTGTGCCATTTGCTGGTCGCCTTGCTCAAGAACAGTTACACCGTCAACTTCCACTTCTGCATCAAACACAACGACTGGGATTCCTTTGTCGACCGCTTTTTGTACAGAGCTTTGAAGAGCTTCCTTTGTTCCATGGTCAATTAAAATCGCATCAAAGCCTTGGTTTACTGCTGCATCAACGTTTGACGCCATTTTAGCGAGGTCTCCTTCAGATGTAAAAACGGTTGTTTCTCCTGCGAACTTTTTCACTTGTTCTTCAACACCCTCAATATATTGCGCTGAAAAAGTTCCTAAGTTTTGTTGCATGATTAACGCGATTTTTTTGTTTGCTAATGGATGATCTGAATTCTTTACTTCTTCGCCATCAGTTTTTGCTGTTTCATCTGCTACTTTCGGTTGGCAGCCAACTAATACTGCGATAATTAATAATGTAGTAAATAATAGTTTTGTTAGTTTCATTGTTTTTCTCCCCCTATTTTGTATGTAATCTTATTTTTCACATCTGTCTACTCAAGCTGGAAGTCATCACACTCCTGTTATTTGAGGTTTTTTTAAAAAATTAAAAAGCCTCTTTCTTATCAGAAAGAGGCTTGAAGCATACAAAAGTCTTCGCACCTCTTATCTACCAGAAAGAATCATCCTTCTGTTGGAATTAGCACCGTGCCTTGCGGGTCAATACCCGGCGAAAAAATTCGCCCCATTTCACAATGGAATTACGGTCGGTTGCTGGGCGTCATCGGGCCAAATCCCTCCGCCTACTCTTGATAAGAGAAAGTACAGCAATCATATTCATTTAACTTACTTGACGAGAATCATACCACGCAAAAAAACAAAATTCAATATTTTTATTATAAAAAATATTTTAATAATGGAAAAGTTTTTAAAAGTTGTAAGATACCTTTTGTACGAGGATGCAAATGCAATTGACTATGAAGCAATTATCTTATTTAAAACGCATTTCCGGATGATTCATGCGCAATTACGCGCTCCCCCTCCAAGTTCCCCCATAAAAAAAAGGAACCAGGAGAACCGTCCCCCCTGGATCCTTTATAATGCCTTCTCATTCCGATTAAGTACTCGTAAAAAGTTTTGTTCAAATAATGGCATTTCTTCTGCCGAAAGCTGTGAAGCGAAGATGTGCTCACTTTCTTTTTTTAATGTTTGAAGTAATAGTAGCATGACGGTTTGTACAGTGAGGTTAGGGTCGATCAATTCTGTCAAGGAAGCCATCGTTTCCGGCTTCACATCCGGGTAGACAAATTTCGTTTCAGCCCCCTGTAGCCCCATCTCGTAAAATCTTCTGATTATTTCTGCTCGTTCAGAACCACTTCCGGTCACACCTAGATAAATTTGCACAGCCACTCCGTTACGAAGGCGGCGTTGGGATATCCCCGCAAATTTTTTTCCATCTATACTTAAATCATAGCTGCCAGGACAATACGATCCGACAACTTCGCGTGCCACGATATCAACTTCATAGCCTTCAAACATTTTTCGAATCAGCTCAAGCATTGTATCGTAGCCACGATTGATATCAATTCCTTTTTCCGTTTCAGGAAAAATTAGCGAAATGTTTAGTACTCCTTCATCAAGCACCACTGCTAGCCCACCCGAATTTCGTACGATCACACGATAGCCCATTGATTCGAGGAGCTCTATCCCTTCCTCAAGAAAAGGCAATTTCGTATCCTGAATCCCAAGCACAATGGTCTGGTGGTGAACCCAAGATCGCGCTGTGGCTGGTGATTCGCCTTTACCCACAAACGCACAAAGTGTGTCATCTATCGCAAACGATTGTAACGCATCAAATTGATAGCCTAGACTAGATTGATCAATAATCCGCCAGCTCGGCTGGTGTAAAAGACTTTCGGTCATACGGCATACTCCTATTATGTAATAGGACTTTATTATAACACAACTCGGAAACTGTTCTTAAAAATGCACTGTAAATTAAAATATAGAAATCAAAAAAAGAGCCATTATAGCCCAGTTTGTTAGTTAATAAATTTCGCAATTTCAAGGGGTGAGGATTTACTCATTTTCTGACTAATCATTGTATTTACCTTTTTCGATATTGCATCAACTGTTGTCTCCAACGTTATGGCTAACTCTTTGAACAATATTTTTTGATTATGAAGAAGAAGTTTTCGATCATGTTCACTTATTTTCTTATCAGCCATTTCAAGTTCGTATTTTTTACACATCAATGTATTAATTATATTTGAAATTTCTCTTCTATCACCCGATGAAACAATATCAGAATAGTTTCTGTTACGCTCATTTCCGTTTTCAATCCACTGAATTCCTGGTAATTTGAAAGATTCTAAAACCTCCTCTGCCTCGTTTCGGCCGATGATTTTTTTCATCATGATTCGGTCATTATCCACTGGGTTTTGGATAATTAAAGTGTCGTCTTCAATTGGGTGCATTATATAATAATTTCGAGTCGTACCAGCATATGTTTTTTCACATATGTCATCTATTTTACAAATTCCCATTGTTGAATAAATAACTAAATCCCCAATATTAAACATTTTACCAGTCTCCTATCAACGGATTGTCAACTTAATTGACTATATTCATCATACTCCAATTTTCACAAAATGTCAACCTGGTTGACGTTTGAACGTATCTTATGTATACCAAGTAATAAAAAATAACCATGCTTCTAACATGACCATTTCCCATTTTACATCCTTGAAACTGCGTCTCATCATATGATTGAATTTCTGTTTCCACATGCTCCATCCCTGTTGCATCTCGTTGTTCCTTTAGCTTAACTTTACTTACTTAATAAGAGTTCACTCATCTTATATTTAATGTTTCTATCTACCTGATTAGCTATTTCATCGAATGTAGTATCCAATGAAATGGCTAGCTCTTTGTACAATATATTTTGTATATGTAGGAGCAGCCTGCGGTCAGGGTCTCCTAATTTCTTTTCAGTCATCTCCACCTCATATTTTCTACACATCAATGTATTCACAATCCCCGCGATTTTCTTCCTGTCACCAGACATTACAATATCGTGGTATATCTTGCCTCGCTCATTTCCTTTCTCAATCCAAGCTATTCCCGGACGATTAAAGGATTCTAGCATGTCTTCGGCTTCACTAAGGTCAATGATTCCTAACATTAGGACTTTATCATTATCAACTGGATTACGTATTGTTAGACTGTTATCCTCAATTGGGTGTAATACATAATACTTTCGGGTTCTACCGTAATATGTTTCCTCACAAATATCATTTATTTCACAAATTCCAAGCGATGAATAGACAACCAAATCCCCTACTTTAAACATTTTTATTTCCCCCATCCCATCGATTGTCAACCTGGTTTACAATATTTAGTTTAACTATTATTTTACAATTTGTCAACTTAGTTGACAATGAAGGTGATTTTTTGTATAGTAATTGCGATTATAAAAACGGGAGTGGAATATATGGATCCTGTACTTCAACATTTAGATTTTATTGACCTTTTAAGCGAAAGGCATGGTCAACTTCGAGGTATTGTGGAAAAATCGTGGAACGAGACTAGCGACATCGCGATTTCAAACTCAGAATGGTACATCATGTCTAGAATATATAAAAAGCAACCAACTATTGCATATGTTTCAAAAAATGTAGACATCTCAAGGCAGGCTACTCATAAGTTTATTAAAAACATGAAGACTAAAGGGCTAGTTAACGTGATGGATGTTGAACACAATAAAAAGGAAAAATCGATTGAACTAACACCGCTTGGTGAGGAATGCTACGAGAAAAACGAGGAACTTAAAGCAAAGATTGAAAAGCAACTCGCTGAAAAAATTGGGGAAGAACAAGTAGAGCTTCTTAAAAACGTATTAAAAATGGATTGGGGAATTTGATATTAGGTTTAGGTGCCGTGACCTCAGCAGAATGAAGTCAAACCGAGCCAAGATTGCGGACAAAATGGTCTTCATCAGCTCTATGAAGAGTAATTTTAGGCATGAACACCATCGAAATCCACTTCATTAGCACTATGAAGGGGATTTCGAGGCATGTACTTCAGCAAAATCCTCTTCATTGGCACTATGAAGGGGAAATCGACGCATGTACTTCAGCAAAATCCTCTTCATCGGCACTATGAAGAGCAATTCGCAGCATGCACATCAGCATAATCCTCTTCATTAGCACTATGAAGGGGAAATCGAGGCATGTACTTCAGCATAATCCTCTTCATTAGCACTATGAAGGGGAAATCGAGGCATGTACAACAGCAAGATCCTCTTCATTGGCACTATGAAAGGGAAATCGACGCATGAACACCTGCATAATCCTCTTCATCGGCTCTATGAAGAGTAAATCGTGGCATGTACATCAGCATAATCCTCTTCATCGGCACTATGAAGGGGAAATCGACGCATGAACACCATCAAATTCCCCTTCATCAGCAATTTACTGCCACTATTTTAGAAATACTGTCGCTAATCCAGAAATACTGCCACTAATTCAAAAATACTGTCACTAGCAAAATACAACCACAAAAAATGGCCATGTCCCACGACATGGCCATTTCTCATTCCTATAAGGCTTGCGCTGCTGTAATCAAGGCAAGCTTGTAAACATCTTCTTCATTACATCCGCGTGAAAGGTCGTTAACCGGCTGATTTAAGCCCTGTAAAATAGGACCGACCGCTTCAAAGTTTCCAAGGCGTTGTGCGATTTTGTATCCGATATTACCCGCTTCAAGGCTTGGGAAAACAAATACATTTGCGTCACCCTTAATGATGGAATCTGGCGCTTTTTTCTTAGCTACAGATGGAACAAATGCCGCATCAAATTGGAATTCTCCGTCCAATACTAATGCAGGATTCATTTCTTTTGCAATTTTAACCGCGTCGACTACCTTTTCCGTTTCAGGAGACTTCGCAGATCCTTTTGTTGAGAAGCTAAGCATCGCCACTCTTGGTTCAATATCGAACATATCCGCAGTATTCGCACTCTCTACTGCGATTTCCGCTAAATCCTGGCTGTCCGGATTAATATTGATCGCACAATCAGCGAATACATATTTCTCATCATCACGAACCATGATGAATACACCAGAAGTCTTCTTCACACCTTGCTTTGTTTTAATGATTTGAAGAGCTGGGCGAACAGTATCGGCAGTAGAATGTGCTGCGCCACTTACAAGCCCGTGTGCTTTATCAGTGTATACAAGCATGGTTCCAAAGTAATTTTCGTCCTTAAGGATTTTACGCGCATCCTCTTCAGTTGCTTTCCCTTTACGTCTTTCAACAAATGAAGCAACAAGCTGATCGAACTCTGGGTACGTATTGGCATCATAAATTTCCACGCCGTCAAGAGATACGCCAAGTTCGTTTGCTTTCTGTTCAACCGCAGCCTGTTCGCCAATTACAACTGGCACAAGTACTTTTTCACTTGCTAAACGGCTTACTGCTTTTAAAATACGCTCATCTAGTCCTTCTGGAAATACAATTTTCATGTTTTTTCCAGATACCTTTTCCTTTAATTGAGTAAATAAATCGCTCACTTTTTATTCCTCCTAGCCTTATCTAAAGCATTTTATGTAAATTGGGCATCATTACCCGTTCAAATGCGCCTTGGCGTATTTGCCGACCGATTTTTTTAGGTCCGCACGAGGTGGGTCACAAAGATCTTGCCACAGGATGTGACGTTCTTAGTCTTCGTTCTTAACCTCGAAAAACTGCCATTGCAAAATCGTGGCATCCGCCGGAGGCTTTAACTTTATTCATTCGGGGTTAATCCCAATTGAATAGACTTAAAACTGCCAACCATAAGGATACGGCTTTTTTCACAAAATGAAAACCAAAAAGCCTTGAAAAACCTGTGACAGTATTTTGACACTAACCTCAATTTTCCCAACAACCCTATAAATTACTCATCTTGCTATTGTTCACAAAATTGTTCCGAGTTTACTACGATGGGTATAGGGGAAACTATGATATAGTAATGGTTGAATACATATAATGCGAAAATACAAGGAGTGATAGTAATGGCTGAAGCAGCACAAACGCTTGATGGTTGGTATTGCCTACATGATTTCCGTTCTATTGATTGGACATCTTGGAAGACTCTTTCAAGTGACGAGCGCCAAGCAGCAATTCATGAATTTCTTGGTTTAGTGGAGAAATGGAATAAGACACAAAGTGAAAGTCAAGGAAGTCATGCATTATACACAATTGTTGGTCAAAAAGCTGATTTCATGATGATGATACTTCGTCCAACGATGGAAGAATTGAATGAAATCGAAAACGAATTCAACAAAACAAAGCTAGCTGAATACACGATTCCTACTTATTCTTATGTATCTGTTGTTGAATTAAGTAACTATCTGGCAGGCGAAAGTAATGAGGATCCATACCAAAATCCTTATGTACGCGGACGCTTATATCCTATCCTACCAAAGAACAAATATGTGTGCTTCTATCCGATGGACAAGCGCCGTGACGGTAATGACAACTGGTACATGCTTTCAATGGAAGAGCGCAAAGAGCTTATGCGAAGCCATGGTATGATTGGCCGCCAATATGCTGGAATCGTAAAACAAATCATCAGTGGCTCTGTGGGCTTTGATGATTACGAATGGGGCGTAACCCTATTCTCCGACGATGTACTTCAATTCAAGAAGCTCGTCTATGAAATGCGCTTTGATGAAGTTAGTGCACGTTACGGTGAATTCGGAGCATTCTTCGTAGGAAACATTTTAACGGAAGAAAAAGTTCCACAATTTTTACACATTAACTAAGTAAGAGAGAGGGCAACCTCTCTCTTTTTTTTTTCATCCATATTCATAATCCTTTTTCCTCGCTCATACAATTCAATGATGAATCCACCAAGCACATCAACCAGAAGTCTAATAAAATATCCCAAAAAGGAACTAGAAAGTTGGAACCCATTTTTCACCTCAACAATAAGGTAGTAAAGAGACTTTTTTCATTAACATGTCTTCTTTTGTAAGTGAGGTGAAAAGATGACAGTAGTTGCGCACACGGAGGAAGATGTAAAGCTGTTAGCAAGACTGTCGTGCAGAGACTGAAGGTGAAGGCAAGCAAGGCATGCTATTAGTAGGTAATGTTGGGGTAAACCGCGCGAGATCTCGTTGTCTGGATTTTATAGACATTAACACCATTCGAAAAATGGGCTTTCAAAGTCCCGGAGGCTTTGAAGCAACCCAAAAGGGCTATTTCTACCACGGGTCTCAACCAATCGAGATCACACTTACATGCAGGGGACTAAAAGGGGAAAGAACTCACCCTGCCAGGTTTTCTTTGTGGTTTTTTGAACCACCAGGAAACTGTCCGGCACAATGGTATAACCAGTGGAACGTAGGGAGGTTTAAAGCACACTGCTACTGCCAACCTACACAGGAGGATTGTCCTTACGTATTCTAAGGCAATCTCCGTTTTAGAGAGAGATTAAAACACACATTCTGAGGAGGGCTTACATTGAGTAAAGACAATCAACAAATGCAAAATCCATATGCAGCTTATGGGTATATCCCTCAAAGCTATGAGCAGTTTGGAGGCTACTATGATCCACGCCAATTCGGCATGACCAATCCGTATCAGCAACAACAAGGGGGCTTTCAGGCACCACAAACGCCAACTTTCGTTCCGCCAACCTTCCCTCAAACGGGTGGTATCGCGCAAAATGTACCGGGGATGCTTCCGCTTGAAGAATCCTATATCGAAAACATACTTCGCCTGAACAAAGGAAAGCTTGCGACTGTATACATGGGCTTTGATAGCACGAACAAAGAAAAGGTATTTAAAGGTATAATTGAGGCTGCAGGTCGTGACCATATTATTTTGAGCGACCCACAAACAGGCATGCGCTATCTATTGTTAATGGTCTACTTACAATATATAACTTTTGACGAAGAAATCGAGTACCAATATCCATTTGGTGGAGGTGGAGGCGGAGGCCAAGGCCTAGTAAATTACCCACCAAGATAATTAACAAAGGGGTGTAAGCGTAACGGGTTCTTGTATCCTTTCGCAAACATTAATAATGCAAGTTAAAATGCCTATCAAATTGTATGGAAATTTGATAGGCATTTTTTGTTGATATATCGGATTATTCCTTTTGGGCTTTAATTTTCGATAGTGCCAAAGTAAAAAAGAATTTTTTAGGAGGTAATACAGGTGAGGGCAGCTGTTTATACGACCTATGGTCCCCCTGAAGTAATGGAGATAAAGGATGTCGAACAGCCATCCATCAAGGAAGATGATAGAGTGCTGATTAGAGTACACAGCGCGTCGGTCAATGCTTTAGACTATTTGTACAGAAAGGGCTATTTGCCTACAAGGTTAGGTAATGGACTAACAAAACCCAAAAATTCCGTACTGGGCATAGATGTTGCGGGTACGATTGAAGCAGTCGGTAAGAACGTACACAGATTTAAGGTGGGTGATCATGTTTTCGGGAGTTGTTTCGGATCCCATTCTGAATATGTCTCTCCACGTGAGAATTCCCTAAGTCATATGCCGAAAAACGTAACTTTTGAGGAGGCAGCTGCTATACCGTGTGCGGGCCAAACTGCGCTACAAGCATTGCGAGACGTTGCACAGGTAAAACAAGGACAAAGAGTCTTAATATATGGTGCGTCAGGCGGGGTAGGGCACTTTGCTGTTCAACTTGCAAAATACTTTGGGGCCGAGGTAACTGCTGTTTGTAGCACCTCCAATCTTGATTGGGTTCAGGAACTTGGTGCAGATCACGTTATTGATTACACCAAGGAGGATTTCACCGATAATGGAAATAAGTACGATGTTATTCTGGATGCAGTTGGTAAACGGACCTTTTACAGTTGTTTACGATCTTTAACGGAGATGGGTATTTATATTACAGAACACCTATTTTACCCTAAGTACCACCCTGTTCAATTGATGATAAGTACATTAATAGGCCGCAAGAAAGCGAAGGCTCATCTTGCGAAACCAAACGATAGAGATCTAGATTTCTTAAGAAGTCTTGTTGAGGAAGAAAAATTAAGACCCGTTATTGAGAAATGCTATCCTTTAGAACAGATTGTAGAGGCTCACCAGCACATTGAAAGTGGGCGTACAAAGGGGAAGATTGTTCTTACCATAAAAATGGGGTAATACAGTTATTCTAATAACCAATTACTATTACACTCAATGAATGCCACTGAGCTATTTGTATATGCAAAGAGCACCGCATTTGGCGGTGCATTTGAGATTCACTCTTTTTGTGCAAAAGATAGATTACGGGGCCTGTTAGTGTCGATGGAGGCTCCTTTTTGCATTAGAATCTAGCTCCAAGCATCATCAGTTCGAGTTCATAAGCCTTGGGCTTGTCTTATGCTCGCCTTATAGATGTTTGGCAGTCGCCACCATCAATAACACCCAGCCAAGTAAAAAGGCTACACCGCCAAGTGGTGTGATAGCTCCAAGAATTTTGATTCCAGATATACTTAAAACGTACAAGCTTCCTGAGAATAAAATAATCCCAACGAACAAACTCCACCCAGCCGTCGTAATGAGGCTCACTTGCGAAAACTTGTCAGCTAAAAATGCAACAACGAATAATCCGATCGCGTGAAACATTTGATATTGAACAGCTGTATTCCATGTTTTTAAGTATTTTTCTGAAATCTTTCCTTCTAATCCATGTGCACCAAAGGCACCGAGCGCAACTGCCAAAAACGCATTAATCGCTCCCAATATTAAAAATAGTTTCATACTTGTTCACCATCCTTTTTTGAAAATTCCTATTTCATTTTAACATATTCATTATAAGATAGTAGTAAGACTCAATACCACAAAGGAGTTTTATCATGAGCTACGAGATTTTACCAGTCGGTGACATGGCCTTGCAAATTTTTTATAAAGAGTCTGCTTCAGACGCCCTGCAGCGCCAAATCCAGCATACCACGAAACAAATTGAAAAAATGAAGATACAAGGGGTAGTGGAGCTTGTACCTGCCTTTCAATCAATCACAATTTACTATAATCCTATTCTCACTTCCTATAAAAATCTCATGTCAAAGGTTTCAGAGATTTGCAAAGGGATTTCCATAATAGAAAAATCCTCATCAAAAGAGGTAATCGTAATTCCAACCTGTTACGATGGTGAAGACCTTGAAAATGTCGCTCGTGGGCACAGGCTGTCAACCGAAGAGGTTATTTCCATACATAGTAGCATCGACTATCTTGTCTACATGATTGGGTTTTTACCGGGCTTTCCATATTTAAAAGGGCTCCCAAAGCAGCTCGCAACACCACGTCTATCAAGCCCAAGGCTCAAAGTTCCAAAAGGGGCAGTGGGCATCGGCGGTGACCAAACAGGAATTTACCCGCTCGATTCACCGGGAGGGTGGAACCTCATCGGACGAACCCCAGTACCTATTTTCGAGCCAGAAGAACCGAATCAATTTTTACTTAAAGCAGGGGATTACCTCCGTTTTTCTCCGATCTCGGTCAAAGAATATAAGGAAGTTGAAAATCTAGTAAAAGAAAATCAATATAACTTTATTCAGCAGAAGTTCCACACTTCTTCTGAATAAAGTTAAAGCCTCCGGCGTAGACATGCGATTTTCAAAGGAATCTTTTCGTGCAAGCACGAAAAAATCTGAGCGCAAATACGCCAAGGCGCATTTGATTATTGAGGTGAAAAAAATTGAAAACAATTGATTTAAATTGTGATTTAGGAGAAAGCTTTGGCGCCTACAACATTGGAAATGATGAGCAGGTCCTCTCCTTTATTTCAAGCGCAAATGTCGCTTGTGGGTTTCATGCGGGCGACCCTCATGTAATGAATCAAACCGTTCAGCTTGCGAAAAAATATGACGTTGCCATCGGGGCCCACCCTGGATTCCAGGATCTTGTAGGGTTCGGCAGGAGAGCCATGGCTGTTTCGCCAAAAGACGTCTATGATCTCCTTCTCTATCAAATTGGCGCCCTTTCTGCCTTTTGCCAGGCGCAGGATGTGAAGCTCACACACGTAAAACCACATGGTGCCCTTTATAATATGGCTGCTGTCGACACAAGCATTGCAGAGGCTATCGCAAGGGGAATCGCCAATTTTGACTCCTCCCTTGCGATATATGGACTTTCCGGTAGCAAGCTAATAGAAGCAGGGGAAAAATACGGCCTTAAAACCGTTTCCGAGGTGTTTGCTGACCGAACCTATCAACCTAACGGAACCTTAACACCAAGGACTCAGCCAAACGCAGTTATTCATGACAGCAATGATGCCATCAAACAAGTTTTGCAAATGGTAAAAGAACAAACCGTTCAAGCAATCACTGGTGAAGTTATTGCAATCAAAGCGGACTCGATCTGCGTTCACGGTGACAACAGTCATGCACTCCAATTCGTACAGGAATTACGTAACGCATTAACTAATGAAGGCATCACAATTAAGGCAATTAGGTGATTAAAATGGGACAACCACTTTTTACCGTTCTTAAAAAAGGGCTCTATACGACATTTCAGGACTTAGGTCGCTTTGGATATCGACAATTTGGCGTCGTCACAAGCGGCACGATGGATTCATATTCAAGCCAGATAGCAAATATTCTTGTTGGCAACCCGAGAGGTGAGGCTGTAGTCGAAATCACCATGCTGGGACCAACATTACGAGTAGAAGCAGACTTGATTACAATCGCTGTTTGCGGTGCTGACTTAAGCATAACCGTGAACGGAAATAAAGCGACGTTATGGAAATCCTTTGTCGTGAAAAAAGGGGACATGATTCAGTTTGGCAAACCAGTCTCGGGAACACGAGCATACATAGCGGTTGCCGGTGGTTTCAATGCTGAAGAAGTACTTGGAAGTAAGTCGTATTACGCGAAGGCAAAGCTCGGTACAGAAATCAAAGATGGAGATATACTTTACGGAACTAGTAATTTTCGAAAAAATACAGGGCTCTCGCGGCACCTTATTCCAAAGTTTGAAAAAGAGGTTACAGTCCGTGTCATCCCCGGTCCGCATGAAGATTACTTTTCCGAAGATGCCATCGATCAATTTTTCTCAGACCGTTATCGAGTCGTCCAAGGGGATCGAATGGGTTACCGATTAAAAGGGGCAATACCGTTACAGCATAAGGATAAGGCAGAAATTGAATCTGACGCCATCCCGCTTGGTGGTATCCAGGTTCCAAGCAGCGGAGAACCCATTATCCTTTTAGCCGACCGGCAAACTACAGGGGGCTATCCCCGAATTGCGACAGTCATTTCTGTTGATATTTATAAAATTGCCCAACTGCCACCAGGTGGGACGATCCAATTTGAACGCTGCAGCATTAAAACTGCCCATGAACTCTATAATAAAAGAGAAAAGTTTCTTGAAAACCTTCAGGGGTAACTAGCCTTGGAGGTATTTTTTATTCATGTACGGTCGAGGGCGCTATTGTTTAGGATATCGGACGTAAATCTAATTATATCGGACACTATTCCATTTTTATCGGACAAAACATTGAAAATATCGGACATTCCAAACCAGATTTCGCCAAAAACTTACAATATATCGGACAAAGCCAAAAATTTACACAAAAAAAGAAGACACTCTAAATCAAATATGCCTTGACGTATTTGCGCCCAGATCTTTTAGGCCAAAACAAGATGTGGGTCACAAAGCGTTGCCACGGGAAGGGGCGTATTTAGTCTTTGATCCTATGCTCCAAAAGTCTCCTTTGAAAATCGCATGTCTCCGCCGGAGGCTTTAACTTTAATAAGCGGAAGTGGCTGACTTCTGCTTATTAAAGTTAAAAATCAAATAGAGAGTCTCCATTCGCATCTTCTTCTTCTAATTTCACTATATTTTGAATCGTCGTTGGCTGTATCGTCGGAATTGGCTGCACAACCTTCTGAATCGGCGGTACTTGCACAGCCTCAACGCGCCTCGTCTCGACAGGCGATTCATCTAAAACAAGGTCACATAAAGTCCGAATTGCCATTAATCGCTCTCTCACCTTTTGTTCACTCGCTTCACTCTTTGCCGACTGCAATTCCTGCTGCATTTTATCTAAAATCTTACTTACTGATATATTCACAAATTTCAGCTCCTATGCCCGAATATCTACGTTGTAGGAAGGCTTTTGGGTGGTCTCCAGCTGTTTTTCCTCAAATTTCATACAATGAGCGCCAGAGGAACGAAATA
This sequence comes from Bacillus sp. JJ1562, assembly GCF_036962705.1. Classification (NCBI taxonomy): domain Bacteria; kingdom Bacillati; phylum Bacillota; class Bacilli; order Caryophanales; family Bacillaceae; genus Bacillus; species Bacillus sp. JJ1562. The sequence continues at coordinate 106,499 of NZ_JBALOQ010000002.1, read as the reverse complement.
CCGTAACAGAAGGCATCGCCTGCGTCTTGAAGTTAAAGGCGCGACAGCCGCGAGGAAATTTCGGATCCCATGTCGTGTAAAAATGTTTGCATTTTAAGCAATTGACTCGCTTCTGCATCCCTTCACTACCTTACAATTGATAACCCTATTTTCCCATGAGGAAGGAAAAGCGTCAAACTCACATTTTTACATTCTAGCAATTTGTATCTTAAGGTACAAAAAAACCCCTCAGATCGTCTCTGAGGGGCATTTACGCAGGAATTATGTAAAATTACTTACCAGCAACTGCGTCTTTAAGAGCTTTACCTGGTTTGAATGCAGGTACTTTGCTAGCTGCGATTTCGATTTCTTCACCAGTTTGTGGGTTGCGGCCTTTACGAGCTGCACGCTCACGAACCTCGAAGTTACCGAATCCGATTAATTGTACTTTATCTCCGCTACTTAATGCATTTTGAACTGCTTCAAATACTGCGTCTACAGCTTTTGTTGCATCCTTTTTAGATAGTTCTGCACTTTCAGCAACTGCACTGACTAATTCTGTTTTGTTCATTGTTCAATTCTCCTCTCCAAATAAGCACATATTCTTTTTACCACTTTTTTCATTGGTTCGCAAGATTTTCGGCTAAATTCGTCCTATTAAACTTACGTATAAGCTATTACATCACTAGATTAGCCAAAAAACAAGCATTTCAAACTAATTTTCAATAAATATTTAAAAATATTTTGTTACTACCAAGTTTTACCGAAATTCTAGTATTTATACTTGGAAATACTAGAAAAAATGCAATATGAAAGGAGAGCTCAAAATGGCTCGAAGAAAACGTCGACCACTCGTTCCAGAAGCAAGAGAAGAACTTGACCAGTTAAAAGCAAACGTCATGAGAAAACAAGGGTATAAAATAGACCCTGCCAATCCCGACAAGGTAAAATATGAGGTCGCAAAAGAATTAGGCATCCCATTAAATGATGAATACAATGGCAACCTTACATCCAAACAGGCCGGCAAAGTAGGCGGAAATATTGGTGGCAATATGGTTAAAGAAATGATTCGCATGGCACAGGAAAATTTAAATAAACGCCAATAAATAGAAAAAATAAATCATCTATAAACTGTCCAAAATAATGGGCAGTTTTTCTTTTTACCAAGAAATGCATATACACCCCAACCAATTATCGCTAAAATGGGGTATACAACGCTTTCAATGTGGAGGTGGGTTTTTACAGTGTCTAACCTTTCAAAATTCCTATATGGAATTGGGGTATTGTTATTACTCATTACCTTTTCGCTTACGTGTTATTTTGCCTATCAAATTTTTTATTTTGGGCATAAAGCTGAAACAGCAACAAAAGAAGCGCCTCTCTATCATTTCATCCTCGTTCCACAGGAGCTTGATAATGATTATTGGCGACTTGTTGAAGATGGAGCAAAAGCAGCTGCTAAACATTTTAATGTTATCCTTGAATATACCGGACCTAAACAAGCCAATACAGAAGAGCATATTAAGACTCTCGAAATGGCCACTGCTTCAAGGGTGGATGGCATTTTAACACAAGGTCTTCAGGAAGAACAATTTACCCCACTGATTAATCAAATTGTCGAAAAAGGAATCCCCCTGATTACCATTGATTCCGATGCAGCTTCAAGTAAGCGGTTATCTTATGTCGGAACTGACAATTATTATTCAGGTTTTATCGCAGGCCAAGCATTGATTCAAGATACAGGCGGGAAAGCAAATGTGGCGATTATCACTGGACATTTCTATGCTTCTCATCAACAGCTACGTGTTCAAGGCTTTAAAGATGCCATTCAGCATGAAGAAGGGATTCATATTATTGCGATTGAAGAATCAAATATCACAAGAGTTCGCGCTGCAGAGGCAGCTAACAAAATTCTTAAAGAACATCCAGAGGTCACAGCCTTTTATGGAACAAGTGCCTTAGATGGTATCGGAATTGCGCAAGTTGTTGAACATTATCAAAAACAAGACCAAGTCTATATTCTTGGATTTGATACCATCGAGGACACCATACACTATATGAAAAAAGGCACGATAGACGCTACTATCATGCAGGAGCCTTATCAAATGGGTTATCGATCCGTTCAAATGATGATTGACTTAATTGAAGGACGAAATGTTCCAGATACGGTACATACTGAGACCAGGGTCATTCGGGTACAAGATCTGCCACTGGATTCAAAGAGCATTATAAGGATGGATCCATCATGATGATTCGAATCCGTACGAAATTACTTCTCTATTTTATGATTGTCTTTATGATTTTGAATGCAGTTGCCTTTTTGTTTTATAAAAGCAGTGAGAAAATTGTTTCAGAATATGATAATAGCTTTGAAAAATTTCTATTATTGAATGATATTTCACAGCAGGTTAACCTCGTCCACGAAAAAGTGCAATCCTATATCGTGGAAGAAGAAGATATCTTCCTTAAAGATTATTTTTCAGCCAGAAAACAGCTTTTATCCTATCAGGGACAATTAATCAGTGTGCTTTCCAATGAAAAAAATACCATCACTCTTTCGAATTATAAAAATATGATTAGTAGCTACATTGAGGCTACTGATTTAACGATTGGCATGTTCCAGAAAAAGGAGATTAATCGGTACTCTGCACACCTTAATGAAGCTACTAAATTTGCGGGCTTTATTCAAGAGACAACTTTGTCATTAGTCAATAACGAACTTACTGATTATCAAATATTTTACGAAGAAATCGAACAACAAAACCGTTATTTTAATTTAATGGGGATGTTTTTGTTTGGTTCAACATTTTTATTGAGTTTGCTGCTTGCCTTATGGTTATCGGGTGGCATTACGAAACCGATTCGCCATTTATCAGAGGCAGCTACTGAAATCTCAGAAGGAAACTTTTCTGGTGATGAAATCAAGGTCACAACCAATGATGAGTTAAAATTGTTAACAAACACATTTAATCAAATGAGACTCAATATTCGCCAGTTGGTAAGTGAAATTAAGCAGCAATCTGAGCTTGATAAGCTGCTTAAGGAATTAGAATTAAAAAGTCTTCAAAACCAAATCAACCCTCACTTCCTGTTCAATACACTTAATACGGTTTCAAAGATGGCGTACCTAGAAGAGGCACAAAACACATCTCGGTTAATCGAGGCCATTGCTGCATTACTTCGTTATAATCTAGGTGATTTACATAAATCTTCTACACTCTTAAACGAAGTCAAGATTGTAAAAGAATATTTTTATATTCAACGTACTCGATTTGGTGAACGGATTGATTTTAAAATGGAGGTTGACCCCGATTGCTTGGACATTGAAATACCATCACTCTCCCTCCAGCCAATCATCGAAAATGCTTTTATTCATGGGATCGAATCAAAAGAGGAGGGTGGCATCATCAAGCTAAGGGTGTTTAAGAAGTCTGATCGGATATGCGTGGAGATTTCGGATAATGGGGCCGGGATGGATGAGAACACGCTAATTAAGCTTAGACGGATGGCAGAAGGAACTTCACAAGAGGATATTGTCCAACTTGAAAAATCAACCGGCCATTCAACTGGGATTGGGGTAAAAAATGTCATTCAAAGGCTTCAGCTATTTTATAAGCGAATTGACATTGTAGAGATTGAGTCAATAAAAGATTGTGGAACCACTTTTCGACTTTTGCTTCCTTATGACCATAAAGGAGGGGGCTTACCATGATTAAAGTTATTATTGTCGATGACGAATTATTTGAACGGAAGGCAATTTCAAAAATTATTAAAACGGAATGTACTGATGTTGAAGTTATCGGTGAGGCTACCAATGGAAGGGTTGCGATTGAGAAGGCTACACAGCTCCAGCCAGACTTGATGCTCATGGACATTAAAATGCCCGGTATTGATGGAGTTGAAGCTGTTCGGCAAATTAAACAATTGCACCCTGATATTAAATTCATTATGGTATCCGCCTTTAACACGTTCGAATATGCACAAGAAGTGATGCAGCTGGGTGTGAAGGAATATATTTTAAAGCCTAGTCGTAAAGCCGATATTTTAGCCGCAATTGGTAGAGTGAAAGCGGAAATTGAGGAAGAAAGACGACAGGCTGAAGCGCAAATCGAGCTCAAAAACCGAATGAAGGAATTACTTGCCCTTGCTCAAAAGGAAGGAATCACATCGATTAGTGAGGAGCATCCGCATTCAACCGATCTCTGGAAGAACAATCAAATCCATGGATTGTTAACAAAAGCCAAGAAATATATCGATTTACGTTACTATGAATCTCTCACACTCGAGGAAGTAGCCGAATATGTGGAGCTTAGTCCATACCATTTTAGTAAGCTTTTTAAAGAAAAAATGGGCATCACATTCATTGACTATGTCACAACAGTAAGGGTCAATCATGCGAAAAAGGAAATGAGTGACCCAAGTAAAAGCTTAAAGGAAATCTGCTACTCCGTTGGTTACAAGGACCCCAATTATTTTAGCAGAGTATTTAAAAAATACACTGGTATGTCACCATCAGAATATCGAAGTATCACATAGGTATAACCATCCAATCAGCTTAACGTTTAAGCTGATTTTTTGTGGGATTTTGAACTAGCTCAAGGCGCCTTGCGCTTTTCGTATGACCATCACAATAAAGTGAAGGTATTCGCAATAAAGTGCAGATGGTATTTTCTCTCCGTCCCTCTTATTCATGATACATTTTATTTGTTAACGCTTTCAATAAAAACAAAGGGGGATTTTCATGAAAAAAGGTTTTCTTATATCACTATTGCTTGTATTTGTTTTTGCAATGACCGCATGTAGCTCTGAGCAAGGCTCAAAGAAAAATGATGGAGACAAAGCAAAGCTAGATATCTTCAGTTGGTGGACAGGTGCTGGTGAGGAAGATGGATTAAAGGCCTTAATAGCATTGTTTGAAGAAAAATATCCAGATGTGCCAATTGAAAACGCAGCTGTTGCTGGCGGGGCTGGCACAAACGCAAAGGCTGTTCTCGCAAGCCGGATGCAAGGGGATGACCCACCGGCTACATTCCAGGTTCACGGTGGCGCTGAGCTTAACGATGGCTGGGTTGCAGCTGGAAAAATGGAACCACTAAACGACCTTTATGAAGCTGAAGGCTGGAATGATAAATTCCCACAGGACTTGATTGATATGGTCAGTAAAGATGGCGATATCTATTCAGTCCCAGTGAATATTCATCGCGGAAATGTGCTCTGGTACAACAAGCATGTCTTTGAAGAAAATGGCCTTGAAGCGCCAACAACCTTTGACGAATTTTTCGAGGTTGCAGATAGCCTAAAAGCTAAAGGAATTACACCATTAGCATTAGGGGATAAAGAGCCTTGGACAGCAACTCACCTATATGAAACGGTTCTTTTAGGAGTTCTTGGTACAGACGATTATAACAAGCTTTGGACAGGGGATTTAGCTTTTGATGATGCTAAGGTAGTTGAGGCTACTGAGATTTTCAAGAAAATGCTTGAATATATTAACGATGACCATGCTTCTCGTAACTGGCAGGATGCTTCACAGTTAGTGGCAAATGGGGATGCTGCAATGAATGTCATGGGTGACTGGGCTAAGGGTTACTTCGTAAACGACCTAAAGCTAGGAGTCAATGAGGACTTTGGGTATATCCCAACTCCAGAAACAGATGGAATGTTCATGGTTATTACAGATACATTTGGATTACCGAAGGGACTCTCAAACTCTGAAGATGTGAAGAAATTCTTATCTGTTTTAGGTTCTACGGAAGGACAGGATGCATTTAACCCGCTAAAAGGGTCTATTCCAGCGCGTGTAGATGCTGATGTATCCAAATACGACCAATACGGAAAAGATACAATGGAAGACTTCAAATCTGCGAAGCTAGCACCAAGCTTAGCACACGGGTCTGCTGCTGCAGAGGGCTTCCTAACAAAGGTAAACCAAGCCATTAACATCTTCGTCACACAGCTAGATGTTGATCAATTTACTGAATCACTTACATCGGCTGCAGCTGAATTGAAATAAGCTTATGAAGGGGATGAGAGCTCTCACCCCCTTTTTTCACTATAAATTGCAGAGGAGGATTATCAATGGAACTAGCAAAACCGTCGAAGAAATCCACCCAAAAACAAGCAGAAATCCTTCCGAAAAAGAAACGTGTGTTCAATACAGATCAATTATTGGCAATTGCCTTCCTTTTGCCCTCTATTCTCTTAATTACCATTTTTGTTTACGGGTTTATCGGATGGACAGGGTACGTTTCTCTTAGCAATTGGAATTCACTTGTTCCTGATATGACGTTTGCCGGATTAAAAAACTATCTTTATTTATTCGGAGACTTCCGCTTCCAAGCGGACTTACGAAATACGCTTGTTTTTACCGTTTTATTTATCGGAGTAGTTATCGTGATTGGACAGCTTTTAGCCATATTACTAGACCAAAGTCTATTAAAAGGGGAGTCCATCTTCCGAAACATTTTCTTTTTCCCAATGGCCTTATCCTTTGTTGTAACGGGAGTCGTATGGCAATGGCTATTAAACCCCTCCACTGGGGTCAATTTATTTTTAGAAAAAATCGGGCTTGATTCAAAATGGTATACCAATACCGAAATCCTATTTGGTTTTAATTGGGGAAAAATTGAGTTTGGGATTCCTTTCGCTATCATCGCTGTGATCATTGCTGCGGTGTGGCAAATGACGGGATTCTCGCTTGCAATGTACCTTGCGGGGCTTCGCGGAATACCTGAAGAAGTGAGAGAAGCTGCACGCATGGACGGAGCGAAGGAGTTTCAAATCTACACAAAGATTATTCTGCCAATTCTACGTCCAATTACGGTGAGTGTCGTGATTATCATGGCACATATCTCTCTTAAAATATTTGATTTAATTTATGCGATGACAGGTCCAGGGGCAAACTTTGTCACTGACGTTCCTGGAGTATACATGTTTGAAACAACATTCCGCGGTAATTATTATGCAAACGGGGCTGCTATTGCGATTATTATGCTTATTTCTGTTGCTATATTTATTGTTCCGTATTTAATCTCAAGTCGAAAGGGTGAAGCCTAATGACCATTAAAACAATCACTCGACCATTGCTTTATCTTGTTTTAATTGGCCTCAGCCTTTTTTATTTAATGCCCATTTACGTGATTATTGTGACAAGCCTAAAGCCGCTTGATCAAATCTCATTAAGCGAGATGTGGACATTACCTGCGACTCTTGATTTTAGCAGCTACCAGGTCGCCTTTGAAAAGCTTGTCCCTAATTTTCTTAACTCCATTTATTTAGTCGTTCCTGCGACGTTGCTATCCGCCCTATTAGGTGCATTGAACGGATATGTCTTATCAAAATGGCGTTTTAAAGGGGCGAATACTTTATTTACTTTGATTTTATTCGGGATGTTTATCCCATACCAGAGTATTTTAATACCAATGATTCAATTTTTACGAGAGGTCGGACTATATAACACGATTACAGGACTTGTCTTTGTCCATGTGGTGTATGGGATTCCGATCACCACCCTCATGTTCAGGAATTTTTATGCGAATATTCCTGATGAAATGATTGAATCAGCAAAAATAGACGGCGCCGGCTTCCTGCGAATTTTTAGATATATTATGGTCCCACTCTCCATTTCAGGCTTTGTTGTCGTTGCCATTTGGCAATTCACAAATATTTGGAATGAGTTCTTATTTGCGGTTACGATTACGACATCAGATCAACAACCAATCATGGTCGCATTACAAAATTTATCAGGAAGTCAAATTGTTCAATGGAACGTGCAAATGGCGGGAGCCTTACTTGCAGCTCTACCCACCTTGCTCGTTTACATCTTCCTCGGTAAATACTTTGTCCGCGGACTCCTTGCAGGATCTGTAAAGGGGTAGTCGTGAAAATAAGAAGGGCCTAAACCCCCTAAGCCTCTCAAAAACGGTTAATGGAACAAATACATACTATAAGCAATTTATGGGAAATTTAGTTTATAGTATATCTTTTTTGGAGGTCACTTATGGAGGGAAAGGGAAGCCAGATCAGGCTAACAGCAGGTGAAATTGCTCAACTTTGGATTCAATACTTAAATGATAGTGCAAGCATCTGTGTTCTTTCGTATTTTTTAGAAAAAGCTGAGGATGAAGAAATTAAGCCTATCATTAAATTCGCTTTAGATTTGTCTCAATCACACATTCAAAAAATTACAGCAATTTTACAGGAAGAAAAAAATGTTGTCCCATATGGTTTTAGTCTAAAAGAGGATGTTGACTTAACTGCTTCTAGGCTTTACTCAGACAGTTTTGCACTTAATTTCATTAACCAAATGGCTAAAATTGGACTTACATCATATGCTGGTAGTGTAGCAGCATCTGTTAGAGATGACATTAGAACCTATTACTCGGAATGCCTCACTGAAACAATGCAATTATATAAAAATTCAACAGACCTACTATTATCAAAAGGATTGCTTGTCAGGCCACCCAGCTTACCTAATTTGGAAAAGGTTGAATTTGTGAAAAAGCAATGGTTTATGTTAGATGTGGTTGGTGAGAAAAGACCATTAACGGCGGCTGAAATCGCTAATTTATTTGCGAATCTTCAACGAAACGCATTGGGAGTTGCTGTACTTACTGGATTTAGTCAGGTTGCACAAGATAAAGATGTAAAACAATTCTTTTTAAAAGGATTAGAAATTGGGAATAAACATATTAAATTATTTAGGGGTAAGCTAGAGGAAAGTAAACTCCCTGTACCAATGGGGTGGGATTCCGAAATAACAAATAGTACCACTCACACATTTTCAGATAAACTGATGATGTTCTTGACATCTGGTTTGATTTCTTTGAGCGTAGGCTATTACGGTACAGCTGTAAGCCAAAGTCCTAGAGGTGATATTACCGTAATGTATAACAGGCTATCCTTAGAAGTCCAGATGTATTCTGAAGATGGAGCTAATATCATGATAAAAAATGGATGGTTGGAACAACCTCCAATGGCTTCAGATAGAGATAAATTAATAAGGAAGAAGAATCAATAATAAATCACATTTAAAGACCTTCTGCACATAATCATTAGGACTTTTTTGAAATGATGGATCCTCTCTTGAAGAGTTACACGAAAAAGGTGCTTTAGTCGAATATTAAACTGTAAAAAAGTAGGGCTTAGAGAATTTATGCCTCTAAGCCCTTGAATGTGTATATAGTGTGAAATCAGTTTGAAAAATCTTGTGCACTACCTTATGTTTCATGTTACTCACCTTACAAATACCTCCGTTCGCCTCAACGACAGAGGTTCTCCAAACCAAAATCAGCCCAAACGATACATTCTCGCTTCATACGGTCTTAATTGAATCTCATCTGTACTCTCGTGTGCTTCAACATGATAATTAGCTAGCATCAGCCCATCATGCTTAAACTCCCTCTTAGGCACTCGACATACCGCAGTATCGGTAGACAAGTTTGTGATCACAATCACTTTCTCATCACCAAGAGTTCGTGTGTACACATACAATTGAGGGTCTTCCTCTAATAGCAAATCATACACACCATATGTGAATACCTTATTGTTCTTTTTGAGTGCAATCATTTTTTTATAAAAATGTAGCACGGAACCCTTATCAGCCAACTGCTTTTCAACGTTAATTTCTTCAAAGTTTGGATTTACACCCATCCATGGCTTACCTGTTGTAAAACCAGCATTTTCCGCACTAGACCATTGCATTGGCGTCCGTGAGTTATCACGGCTTGTCGCCCAAATTGTGTTCATGATTTCTTTGTGTGAAACGCCTTCATTTCGCTTTTCTCGATAAAGGTTTTTCGTCGCAACGTCGTTATATTCGTCAATCGACTGAAACTCAACATTTGTCATCCCAAGTTCTTGACCCTGATAAATAAACGGAGTTCCTTGCATGAAGAAATACATTGCACCGAGCGCTGTAGCACTTTCTTTCCAATAATCCTGGTCATTTCCCCATGTTGAAACGACACGAGGTTGGTCATGGTTCTCGATAAACAACGCATTCCAGCCCTTGTTTTCAAGGCCTTTTTGCCATCTCGTAAGTACCTTCTTAAGACTAATCAGATCTAATTCACGCCTTGAAATATCCCAAAGTCCTAAGTGTTCAAATTGGAAGACCATATTGAACTTCCCTTGCTCCTCGTCAACCCATTCATCTGCGTCATCCGCACTTACACCATTTGCTTCACCAACGGTCATAATATCGTATTTCGCAAAGGTTTCTTCTTTTAATTCCTGTAAAAATTCTTGGATTCCCGGACGATTCATATGCCCCTTATAAGATGGGACATATTTTAATCCCTTTGGATTTGGCATGTCTGGGAAGCCTGGAAGTTTTTTAATATGGCTGATTGCATCGACACGGAAACCGTCGATTCCTTTGTCTAGCCACCAGTTGACCATGCTGTATAGCTCATCACGAACCTCTTTATTTTCCCAATTCAAATCAGGCTGCTTTGTTGAGAAAATGTGCATGTAATATTGACCCGTTTCCTCATCAAATTCCCAAGCTGGACCACTAAAAATACTTTCCCAGTTATTTGGTTCTTTTCCGTCTTTTCCGTCACACCAAATATACCAATCCCGCTTTGGATTATCCTTTGAAGAACGGGATTCAACAAACCAAGGATGCTCATCACTTGTATGATTAATAACCAAGTCAATAATCAACTTCATCCCACGCTTATGGGTTTCCTCGAGAAGCACATCAAAATCGGCCATATTTCCAAAGTCAGCCATAATGTCCTGATAATCGCTAATATCATATCCATTATCGTCATTTGGAGATTTATAGACAGGGCAAATCCATATAACATCAATGCCAAGGTCTTTTACATAATCCAATTTTGAAATAATTCCCTGTAAATCACCGATCCCGTCACCATTTGAATCCATAAAGCTTCTTGGATAAATCTGATAGGCGACAGCTTCCTTCCACCATACCTGCTTCATTTTTTATCCTCTCTTCTTTTGCTTTTCTATTTAGGTCGTTAACCGATACACTCTTGCCTCATATGGCTTTAGTTCGATTATTTCAATAGATTCATTGCAGTCTACATCATAATTGCTAATCAATAACTCTTGTGTTTTGTAGCTACATTCTACCGGTAACTCAAATAATGAATTCTCTTTTGAAAAATTCGATACTACAAGTAACTTTTCATCATCTAGTATTCTAGTATACGCATAAATCGTTGGATGCTCCGGCAACAGCAAATCATAGGTGCCATACACCATAATCTCATGCTGTTTACGTAGCTTAATTAATTTCTGATAATAGGTAAAAATAGAATTTGGATCCCCAACTTGTTTTGCTGCGTTAATCTCTCGATAATTTGAATTTACGGAAATCCAAGGTGTTCCAGTTGTAAACCCAGCGTTCTCACTTTTATCCCACTGCATCGGTGTACGCGCATTGTCTCTTCCCTTTGCGTAGATTGACTGCATGATTTGTTCCCGTTCAACACCAGCCTCGACTTTTTCCTTATACATATTAAGGGTTTCAATATCCTTGTAATCGTCAATCGAATCAAACTGAACATTCGTCATCCCGATTTCTTCACCTTGATATATATATGGGGTTCCCTGTAACATATGCAAAAATGTTCCGAGCATTTTTGCTGATTCAAGCCAATACTCACCGTCATCTGCAAACCTGGACACCATTCTCGGCTGATCATGGTTGTTTAAATACAAACTGTTCCAGCCAGAGCCTTCAAGACCCTTTTGCCACTTCGTAATATTTTGCTTCAAATCTAGTAAATTCAATGGACGTAAATCCCATTTTCCAGTTGGGCCAGAGTCTAAATCCATATGCTCGAATTGGAAGACCATATTGAGTTCATTTCGGTCAGCCCCTGTATACGCCTTCGCCTCATCGATCGTAGCACCCGGCATTTCACCAACAGTCATGATGTCATATTTTGATAAAACCTGTTGATTCATTTCCTGTAAAAACTCGTGAATCCGTGGTCCATTCATATAATGGGCTGAACCAGAAGCATATTTTTTTCCTTCCTGAAGCTCTCCATCTGGTAATCCAGGTGCTTTTGAAATAAAATTGATCACGTCCATTCGGAAGCCATCAATTCCTTTTTCCAGCCAGAATGTCATCAGATCATAGACTTCCTGACGAACCTTTGGATTCTCCCAATTCAAATCTGGTTGTTTTTTACTAAAAAGATGTAAAAAATACTCATCAGTTTGCTTATCATATTGCCACGCTGAACCGCTAAAAGTTGATTCCCAATTATTCGGTTCTTTTCCATCCTTGGCAGGGCGCCAAATATAGTAATCTCGGTACGGATTGTCCTTAGATTTTCGTGACTGCTTAAACCATTCATGCTCATCGGAGGAATGATTTACGACCAAGTCCATCATCAGTTTCATCCCGCGTTTATGCATTTGTGATAGCAATTCATCCCAATCTGCCATCGTACCAAATTCCTTCATGATTTCACGATAGTTGCTTATGTCATACCCATTGTCATCATTCGGAGATTCATAGACAGGAGATAGCCAGATTACATCAACACCGAGATCCTTTAAGTAATCAAGTTTTTCCGTAATCCCTTTTAAATCTCCAATTCCATCACCATTTGTATCATTAAAGCTTCTTGGATAAATTTGATATACAACACTTTCTTTCCACCATGCTTTGTTTTCCATTTCCTATTTACCTACTTTCTACAAAATCCGTGCACACGACTTTCGCTCAATTAACTTAGCCGGTATTGTAATCCGTTTCGGTAGGACATTCGGATTTTTTATTTTTTCAAGTAAACAGCTTGCAGCTTCCATTCCAAGCTGAAAAATATCAATATCCACTGAAGTGAGGGGAGGCTTTGAATACTGTGCAAGCAACACATTGTTGAAGCTTGCGATTGAAACATCCTCTGGCACTCGAATATTCATTTCCTCAAAGTGACTCATCAGTTCAATTGCGATAAAATCATCCGTACATACTAATGCAGTAGGGGGCTCAACAGATTTTAAAAACGACTTGATTGCCTTTTTCCCTTCGCTTAGTGTGCTTTTATGAACGATATAATCCTCATGAAAAGGAATACCAGACTCACTTAGAGCTTGTTTATAACCCTCAAGGCGGTCCAGCATAAACACGAAGTCACCATCAAAACCAATAAACGCAATTTTCGTATGACCTAATCCAATTAAGTAGTCTGTTACAACCTTTGTAATGTAAATATTGTCATTATCCACATGGATTACACGTTCTGCGCCATGAATTGGACGACCAATGACGGTAAAAGGAAAATCGTTTTTCTGTAAATATTGAATCAAACGATCGTCCGTCCGAGAATAAAGGAGGATCAAGCCATCGACACGACGTCCTTGCACCATTCCTACAACTTCCTCAAAGATTTCATCCTCGGTGCCACCTGCCAAAAGATACATCCCGTACTTATTTTCACGAGCTTGTACGCTAATTCCTCTAATGACTTCCGGGAAAAAGGGATCCTGAAGCACATGAGACGCTGAGAATGGCATCACAATCCCAATAGTTGCTGTGCTCTTCACCGCTAAGCTTCGAGCTGTAAAATTAGGGTGATACCCGAGTTTTTCCATCGCTTCTCGTACACGTATTTTCGTTTCTTCACTTATTCGAGGGTTATCAGCAATGACCCTTGACACAGTGGAAGGCGATACATTAGCCTCTTTCGCAACATCTTTAATTGTAATAGCCATACATACCCTCCATTTATATGAAAAAGGGGTGAGTCCCCTCGTTTTTCCAGTTTATTTGACAGATCCTTCTGCAATTCCCTTGATAATGTGTTTTTGCATGAAGAAGTACACAAGAATAACCGGAATAATGGCAATCGTTAAACCTGCAAGAGCTAAATGCCATTGCTTCGTATATTGACCAAAGAAGAAGAACATCTTCAACGGTATAGTGTGCATTCCCTCTTGGTTAATCACAAGGGATGGTAATAGGTAGTCATTCCAAATCCAAATAATATTTAGAATGGCCACAGTTACTGAAATTGGCTTTAACATCGGGAAAATGATGTGCCAGAAAATTTGCCATCTGTTTGCGCCATCAATCGTGGCGGCTTCATCTAATGATTTTGAAATTCCTTGAAGGGAACCATGATATAAGAAAATCGATAAACTACTTCCAAAGCCAAGATACATAAAAATAATGCCAAAGCGATTTAATAAATCAAACTTACCAAACAGCGAAACTAATGGAATCATGACTGATTGGAATGGGATCAGCATGGCCGCGATAAACAGGAAGAAAATCAGACCGCTGATTTTTCCTTTACGGCGATTTAACGCATATGCTGCCATTGATGAAAAAAGGACAATCACCACTACACCTAAAACCGTAATCAGGACGGAGTTAAAAAAGGTGCGAATAAAATCAAGCTCTTCAAATGCTTGAACATAGTTATCAAATGTGAAAACATCAGGTAGTTTTAATGTATCTGTAAAGATTTCACGTTTTGTTTTAAATGAGTTTACGATCATTAAATAGAAAGGGGAGAGCCAAATCAGGCCAAGTACAATGCCCAGTATTTCAAGCAAGTATAAATTTCTTTTTTTACTCTTCATTACATCTCGACCTCCCGTTTCTTATTAATATAAACCTGTGTTAATGAAATAGCGGCCACGATTAGGAAGAAAATAATCGCCTTTGCCTGTCCGTATGCATATTGGTTGACAGAGAACGCTGTTTTAAAGATATCCATTGCCACCATTTGTGTTGAGTTATATGGACCACCGCCTGTTAAACTAAGGTTTTGGTCATAAAGCTTAAACGTATTAGATAAAGTTAAGAACAAACTAACCGTAAAAGCTGGTGCTACAAGAGGGAAAGTGATATTTCTAAAACGCTGGAAGCTGTTTGCTCCATCGATTTCTGCTGCTTCTAGTAATTCCTGTGGAACACTTTCTAGGTAAGAAATATAGATAATCATGATATAACCTGACATTTGCCAGCTCATGAGAATAACCAATGCCCAAAAACCAGTTGTATCCGTAGATAACCAACCCTTGAAAGCAGCAATACCTGTTAAATCTCCAATACTCGCAAATACCTTCATGAAAATAAATTGCCAAATAAATCCGAGGATTAGTCCACCAATTAAGTTCGGCATGAAAAAGATGGTACGTAAAATATTATTTGTTTTAAGTTTTTGTGTAACAAGTAAGGCTAATGAAAGCCCGAAAAAGTTAATTAGGAATATGGACACGACTGAGAATTTCACGGTAAACCATAGGGAATTCATGAATTCTTTATCCTGAATTAGCTTTTGATAGTGTTCAAGTCCGACAAATTCAGTAATCTTGATTCCATTCCAGTTTGTAAAAGAGTAATAAGTTCCAAAAATTAATGGTACGATTACAACAACCGCAAGCGCCAACAAGGTTGGAGCTAAAAATAACCAATACCATAGATTTCGGTTTCGCATAGTATTATTCCTCCATTTGCTCGAAATCCCGAAACTTTTTTGATGGGAGCTAAAGCTCGGTTAAAATAGAAAACAAAGCAACATGTGCTGCCTTGTTTTCTATTGTAAGTTTAACTATTATTTTCTTGTGTCTTCCCAAGCCTTTTGAGATTCCTTCACAAGGTCATCCCAACTCATTTCATCGCTGATGTATTTTTGAATATTAACACCAAGCTGTTGCTCTCCCCAACCAGTTGGGTAGCCCATGAATACCCAAGGAATTGTTTTTCCTTCAGTTGAATACTCATACACTGCTTTTCCTAGTGGATCAGAAACTTTTGTAGCGTCAAACCCTTCATACGCAGGGATGAATTTAAAGTCTTCTAATACAGCTGTTTTTCCTTCTTCAGATGTGTATAACCAATCCAAGAAGTCTTTTGCAGCTTTTACTTCTGCATCATCTTTGTTGCTGTTTACTGCCCAGTACATTGGGATACCAACTGGGATTGAATCTTCTTTGTAGCCTTCAACAGGAATAGGTAAAATACTTACGCCGTTATTTGCAAGCTCTTCATCGATACCTGCGATTGAACCATGTACCCAGTTCCCTTGTTGAATCATCGCTACACGACCAGTAGAGAATAACTCTTCTACTTGCATTGCATAGTCTAAGCTTACTGTTGGTTGAACAGAATACTCATTTTGCAAATCTAAAACCTTCTTAAATGCATCGCCATATTTAAAACCTACAGATTTTGCATCGAAAGTTCCTAATACATTTCCTTCAAACTCAGGAGATAAGAATGCGTTTGATAAGTGTAAGCCAGTTACCCATTTTTCTTTACCTGGCAGCGCAAACACTGCATCTAATCCTAATTCGTCTTTTTTGCTGTCTAATGTTTTAACTGCCTTTTCTAAAGCAGCGAAAGTTGTAATGTCATCTGGATTAATTCCAGCTTCTTCGAATACTGCTGTATTGTAGATGAGTCCATATCCTTCTTGGTTAAATGGAAGTCCTAATACTTTACCGTCTTGAGAAACTCCTTCAAGAGTGCCTTCTAATGCCGCGTCAGCAGCTGCTGTGTCAGAAAGGTCTGCTAAACTATCAACCCAGTCTGCAACATCTTGAGGTCCACCAATATTATAGATCGTTGGTTCTTCACCAGAAGCAAACTTTGAACGAAGTGCTGCACCGTAATCTTCTCCACCACCAACAGTTGTGATATTGATTTTCACACCATCATGTGATTCCTCGTACTGTTTGGCAACTGCTTCAAATTGGTCCTTAAATTCTACTTTAAATTGAAAGATGTCCACGGTTGTCTTTGAACCGCTTTCACTTTTACTTGAGCCTTCATCTTTTGAAGAACATCCTACAAGGGCAACAGTAATTAAGATTAATAGTGCCATTAATGTAGGGAACAGTTTCTTTGATTTCATGGTAAAACCCCCATTTGTTCATTTTTTAAAGGAAGGAACCGTTGCTTCAGTTAAGGAAATCGTTTGCATAATATTAGATGTTCTGTCGATATTATTAATATTATACAAAGCGCGACCACCATGTTTTAATCATTAAAATCATTGATATTAATGTGTTTTAGGTGTTTTTGTATTTTGCGCAACTTTGCGCAAACGGTTGCATTCCTTTTACAAGATTTATCTTAGCATGGACAAATCAGAATTACAACTAAAAAGTTTAATCGTTTTCATTTACTCTTAAACCCTCCTTATTTGAATTACGGTTTACAGTTAAAAACAATTTATTCTTGCAATGGAGTTTTTGATGTGATATATTTTTCGTTGTGAATTAAATGACTAAATTTCTCAATTGGTCATACTATAAAAAATGAGGTGATCGAAGGTGGCGATTGATAGAAGACAACTCATCATTGAGGCTGCTACAAAATCATTCTCTTTATTCGGGTACAAAGCGACAACAATGGACCAAGTTGCCAAGCTTGCGAATGTCGGAAAAGGCACGATCTATACCTTTTTTAAAAATAAAGAGGAATTATTCGATGTGATCATCAGTACTCTCATACGTGACATGAAGGTAGTAGCCGAAGAAGCGATGGACAAAAACAGTACCTTTTATGAAAATGCACACAGAGTGCTCTTCCGATTACTTGAATTTCGAAAGTCCCACCAGTTAACAATCAAGCTTTTTCAGGAAGAAAGAGATATCGGGACGCAAGCTGTTGTTGAAGTCGTACAACGTGTCGAGCAGGCCATAGTCAACTATATGAAAGTCATTATTCAAGAGGCAATCGAACGCGATGAGATTAAGCCATGCAATCCTGAAATTACTGCTTTTGTGATGTTAAAGCTGTATGTTTCGTTAATTTTTGATTGGGAACGACATCACGAACCACTTGAAAAAGAAGAAATCTCAAATTTGTTTAAGCTGTATTTCTTCAACGGATTAGAAAAGTAGCCATGTCAAGGGTCCTCAAATTGAGTACCCATCTTATTTGGTCAAAAATGACCATTTGAACAAAACAGTCGATTATTTAAATAGGAGGAATTTTATATGAAGGGATCATCCATTTTTGCTGAATTAAAAAGTATCCTTTCCAACCGAAAGGTCCTTATCCCAATTTTGGCAGTTGCCTTTGTTCCAGTCTTATATGCCGGAATGTTTCTTTGGGCATTTTGGGACCCATATGACCATATGGAGGATTTACCGGTCGCCATTGTAAATGAGGATGTTGGAGCTGCATTTGAAGGGGACCAATTACAGCTTGGAAAAGAGCTGACCGATAAGCTTTCGGATAACCACACATTTAATTTTCAAATTGTGTCAAAGGAAGACGGCTATAAGGGGCTTGAAAACAGGGATTATTATGTACTAGTTGAAATTCCTGAAAATTTTTCAACGAATGCAACTACTTTACTTGATAACCATCCACAAAAATTAGAGCTTAAATATGTGCCTAACGAAAGCACAAACTTTTTATCTTCACAAATTGGAGAAACAGCCATCGAGAAAGTCAAAGCTGAAGTTTCTAAGAACGTCACAGCTACTTACACAGAAAACATGTTTGACAAGGTTCAGGACTTGGCAGACGGTTTAACACAAGCAAGTGACGGGTCTGGACAGCTTGCTGAAGGTGTTGCGAAAGTAAATGACGGATCAAAAACACTAGAAGAAAATCTAGCCATATTAGCTTCTAAATCAATTGAATTTACAAACGGAGTTGAAAAAGCAGCATCGGGTGCAACTAACCTTGCTTCTGGAACGGATCAAGTTAAAGCTGGAATTGGCGAGATTAACGAGAAGCTTCCTTCTTTAGTTGATGGGACAAATCAAGTCCAAGACGGGGTTGCGCAAATGAAGGAAGAACTTCCAAAACAAATTGCGGAAGGTATAACTAATCACCTTAATGATAGTGTAGGCAAGGTAGAAATTGGCCTTGATGAGCTGGAAACAAGGCTCAGCACTGGACTATCATCACAGCTTACAAACGGGATTTCGGCTAATCTGTCTGAAAAGTTGGCAGATCAAATGATTGCGTCTCAAACAGAAAATACAGGGGGTCTTTTAGCAACTTTAGTCAAAAAAGGGATAATAAACGAGGCACAAGTTCCTGATATTATTAGTGAAATGTCTAAAGGCCAACCAACGAAAGATGAACTTCAAGAACAACTTGAACAACAATTGGCCCAACAGTTTGAACCAAGTGTCTCAGCAGGAATCGCTAATGGACTAAACCAAGGCTTCACACAATTCAAAACCAATCTACATCAACAATTCGGTACGGCAACAGTTGGCTTAGCAGACCAATTACAAACACAAACTAGTCCAGCCTTTGATCGACTATTATCCGGGCTACAACAGGTTAATGAAGGTCAAATCAACTTACAACAAGGAATTGGCCAATTATATAATGGCTCTGCTGCACTTCAAAATGGTGCACATGATTTATCAGGCGGAATGGGACAACTAACAAACGGCGCAGGTCAATTACAAAATGGAGCCGGACAGCTTGCGGATGGCTCGAAGGAACTAAAAGAGGGTACAGTACAGCTAACTGACGGTTCGACTGAGCTTGCCAAGAAACTAGCAGAGGGTGCTGAGCATGCAAATTCCGTTAAAGCGAATGACGAAACCTATGACATGATGGGTGAACCTGTTACTGTTAAAAAGCAAGAAGTTAACACAGTGCCTAACTATGGAACAGGATTTGCACCATATTTTATCTCACTCGGTCTATTTGTTGGTGCATTGCTTATGTCCATCGTGTTTAAACTTAAAGAACCTGTTTTCCAACCAAAGAATGCATTCCGCTGGTTCTTTAGCAAATTTGGCGTGTTAGCAATTGTCGGTATCATCCAGGCAGTTCTAGTTGATGTCATTTTACTAGAGGGATTAAAAATTGAAGTCGCATGTATTCCGTTATTCTTTGTCACATCATTGATTACAAGCTTTGTCTTTTTAACTTTAATTCAAATGCTGGTAACGATGATGGGTGACCCTGGTCGCTTCATTGCGATCATCATATTAATTTTACAATTAACTACCAGTGCTGGAACCTTCCCACTTGAGTTAATTCCAAACGCACTACAACCAATCAACGCATTGTTGCCAATGACATATTCCGTTCAGTCCTTTAAGGCTGTTATTTCAAGTGGCGATTTTGCCTACATGTGGCACAACAACTTAATTCTGCTAACCTATATGGTTGCTTTTATGGCAATTACAATTGGGTACTATGCCATGAAAATGAAGAAGGAAAAAGTACAACTTGAAATGAATTAAAATGCATGAAAAAAGCTAGGGATGCTTGGTCCCTAGCTTGTTTATTTAGTAAAAAGTTGACTCGGTTTATTCGTCAGCTTTTAATTTCCGAACTTTTTCAGGCGTCACGTCATTTCCAAGTGGATCAAGCACCTTTAATGATGAGAATGTATCCTTCACCTGTCCGCGAATTTCACGCAAATAGTCTTCACGTAACACTTGTTGCTCTACCTTTTCCGCTGGTGTTAGTCCTTCTTCACGTGCTTTTTTCGCTAACTCGTTGATTCTTTTTAAACTCTCAATCATTTTACTCGCTCCCTCTAATGTGCTTGGCAATTCGTATTCACCTTATTTTTACATAATATTCTCGATTGGACTAGTTCTATGCGTAATCTACCTGGATTAATTCCCATTGAAATCCCATCGATAATCATATGTGTCTTTGCGAATATTTACATTCATTTCGTCTACTAACAAAGTGTGATTATCATTCCATGTTACGCTGCGACTACCAGGTCCAAGCCATAGAATATTCTTTTTCTCCCCAGAATTAATTAAATCCTCCAACTCATATACATAGCTGTAATCTGATTTAAGTAGAACTCCTCCGTATAAATAAACATTGAGTTTGTATTGGTTATCTAGAGATGGTATTTCACCAATTTTTTGTACTCCTTCTAATGAAAGACCACTTAGACTTGGATAATAAGTAAACTTTATTGCTATCAGGGCTATTATTAACAGAAATAACAGGATTCTTATTTTCACATTTAACCTCGACCAACGGATTGAACCGTATCGACCCTTATTGGACTTTTCCCCTTAACCAGTTTTAACGTAGCTACGATCAAAAAGCTAACAATCACTAACAAGAGCCATGAACTCACCTTTCCTAAATGAACGAAACTCCAAGCCTCGGTTTGGTTTGGATACTGCCACGCCCCAAAGAAGGTTGCGATGTTTTCAGCTACCCATATAAAAAACCCGATGAGGACAAAAGAAAGCGCGAGTGGCATACGGTAACGAGTTCCACCAACCTCGTATGTGACCCATGATCTCCAAAAGACGATAATCACAAGGGCGGATAACCACCAACGAATATCAACCCAAAAATGATGGGTGAAAAAATTTAAATAAATCGCAGCTGCAAGAGTTACTACTATCAAAAATGGTGGCCACTTGACCAACTCGACCTTAAGCCTCCTCCACGCCTGACAGAGGTAACTTGCTACACTTGCGTACATGAATCCACTATACAAAGGCACTCCAAAAATCTTGAAAAATCCTTCCTCCGGATATGACCAGGACCCCATATGTGTCTTGAAGACTTCAAGCGCTAGACCAATAAGGTGGAATAAGGTAATAACCTTCAGCTCATCACGTGTTTCAAGCCCAGATCGCACCATTAACCACTGCATAAGAAGACAGATGATAAGCAGCCAGTCATACCTTGGTAGGAAGGGAAGTGAGATCACTTGAGTAATAGCCAATGAGGCAAATATAACAACAGGAAACAAACACGATAGGGCCTGCTCCCAACCAAAACGAACAAGCTGCTTTACTGCTCTCATCAATTATGCCCCCATTTTTATGGGTGGGTCAGAGGGACAGGTACATTGTCCAATCTGGCCCCACAATTTATTTTCATATTGATTCTAATATAAAATTTATCGATTTGCAATAAAATATTATTGAAATTTATAACAAAAAAAAAGCATTCCTCAGGCTGAGAAATGCTTCTTAATTTAGAACTATTTTATATTTTTATGGCTTGAATACGAATCCGTCTATAATCTGCTTCCCATATGCCATTTTTAAATAACACTGGTTGTATCTTCTCTTTTATCTTTTCATAAATTCCTACTTTTTCATCCTCAGAAAACTCAGGAAAGAAATCATCTCCAAAGCTATCTAAAAAGCGAGACAATCCATTTTCTCCGTCCGGTAGTTTGGTAGGGCGATTAAAATGAGAAGCATATGAAACTTCAAATCCATATCGCTCTAACAATTCACTATATTCCCCAATACTAGGAAAATACCAAGGGTTTCTTGACTCTACACTTACTCCGAATTCTTGATAAAGCACCTCTGAAATCCCGCTTATGACAGTTTGAACATTACCTTTCCCACCAAATTCCGCTACCAGTCTGCCACCTGGACGCAATGCACCTTGAATGGATTCAACCACTTTCTCAGCGTTTTTCATCCAGTGAAGGGCCGCATTCGAAAAAACGGCGTCATACGTTCCCGTTGTTCTAAAAGTTTCGCCATTCCCAACTATGAAAGGGATGGAAGGATATTTTTCACGGGCCATTGTAATCATTTCTGATGATGCATCTATTCCTGTCACAAGTGCACCAGTTTGAGAGATTTGATAGGTAAGGTCTCCTGTTCCACAGCCCCAATCAAGGATTCTTTCTCCTTTCTGAGGATTCAATAATTCAACGACGCCTTTTCCATAATTCGAAACAAAAGTAAACTTTTCATCGTACATATTTGGATTCCAAACATTCACTGAACTCAATTCGTTACACCCACTCTTAATATATAATCCAAAGGATTTTATAAGGTTTTTTGTTAATACTAAGCTTGTAAAATTTATTAAGGAGGATTTGTATGCCACAAAAACAACCTAAAAAGAATAATACGCAGACAAATGTTGCCGGAACTGATCCGCAAAAAGTAAAACAAGAAATTCAAACAGATGTGAGCCAAGGACAAGGTGACATAACTTCCCGAGAAGCCGGAGCAATGCGCGATTAAAAAACCACTTTGAGTGGTTTTTTCTTTTCTGCTTCGGTGCATTCCAATTCATTTAGATCACGACTTTTTTACCGACATGAACAATGATGGATTTAGTTCCTCACTTTCAATGACAATCGCTGTTAATCCTATATCTGTTTTTGTTTCATGCCATTCATCCTTTTCCCAAAAAACGGCATCGCCAGACTCTACTTTAAAATATTCTTCTTTTTCATTACGAACGTAGCCTTCGCCATTTACAACTAAAAGTAGTTGTGGCACTACTGCTTGGTGATACCCAACAATTCCATTTTCCCCGAGGTGCATACAACCAATGTGAGCTGGTTTACTCGTTTGAATAATACGAGACATCATAAAATCAGAATTAAACTGTGATATTTGTTTACCACTACTTTTATCAAATTTAAAAAATTCCATAATATGACCTCCTATACCCGTTATTATTCAGTACAACAAATAGATTCACCTTCTTTTTCCAATAAAAAGAGTATGAATTCCCCCTCAAATTCATACTCTTTTTGTCAGGTGCATACAATCACAATTGACTGGTTTCACAAATGTAAGAAAATAGATTATACTGTACTAACTAAATATTCAATAAGGAGGAATCCCCTATGACCGAGAATAATCAATCTGAAACACCAAAAAAGAAGATTAGCCTGCAGGAGGCCATGAAGCAACAGCTTGAAAACAAAAAAGCCCAGTCTTCTGCTAGCAAAGGAAAAATGAATGCTGACCTATCAACAAAAAAATTGAAAAGCCAACAAACAAAGAAACCAAGCAATACTCGCAGAAAAATGGGTGTCTAATACGTACAGAATCACCAAAGACGTATTACCAGGATTGTCAGCTGGTAGTGATTTTAAAAGAAAAAAGGAGTATGAATTAAATTGCTCATTCATACTCCCACTTATTCATCCTGCGTTTTTTACGAATTTTATACTTAATTGATCGAGCATATCCTTTGTCATCGTTTCAAGATTGTACTTAGCCTTAAAGCCCCATTCTTCTTTCGCAGTAGTGGCATCAATTGAATTTGGCCAGCTTTCAGCAATAGCTTGGCGAACCGGGTCCACCTCATACTTCACCGTAAACTCAGGGATATGTTTTTTGATTTCTGCCGCAATTTCCTCTGGCGCAAAGCTCATAGCCGTCACATTGAAGGCATTTCGATGCTTCAGTTTGCACTCCTCAGCCTCCATTAAATCAATAATTGCTTGAAGTGCATCAGGCATATACATCATATCCATATATGTTCCTTCGGCAATATATGAGGTATAGCTTTTATTTTTTAGAGCTTCATAATAAATTTCCACAGCATAATCTGTCGTACCACCACCAGGTGGGGTCACATACGAAATCAGTCCAGGAAAGCGAAGTCCTCTCGTATCAACACAATATTTATGATTGTAATAATCACAGAGCAATTCACCTGAAACCTTGTTCACACCGTACATTGTCGTGGGGCGCTGGATGGTGTCCTGTGGTGTTCCGTCCTTTGGCGTAGACGGACCAAATGCTCCGATTGAGCTTGGCGTGAAAAATTGACAGCGCAACTCACGAGCAACCTCTAATGCATTAACTAGCCCACCCATGTTTAAGTTCCAGGCTAAAAGTGGTTTAGCCTCTGCGGTTGCAGAAAGCAATGCGGCTAAATGAATTAAAGTATCAGCATTATATTTTCTTGTAATGTCATACATTGCTTTTCCATCTGTCACATCTAAAAGCTCAAACGGACCAGATTGGATAATCTCACAATCCGTTTTTCGAATATCTGTCGCAACAACATTATCAGCACCATAAACCTTACGTAGCTTTGTGACAAGCTCTGACCCAATTTGGCCAAGCGCTCCAGTTACAACAATTTTCTCCATTATTCATTCCCCCGAGGTGGTCAATTGACTAGCTTTTAGATAATGTTCATTTCCTTGCCTACTTTTTCATAAATCGCTACTGCCTGATCAAGCATTTCCTTCGTATGAGCGGCAGTCGGCATATTTCGCACCCTTCCTGTTCCTTGAGGGACAGTCGGGAATACGATTGATTTCGCATAGACGCCTTCTTCAATTAATCTCTTACTGAATTCCTGTGTTTTCACTTCTTCCCCAACAATAACTGGAGTAATTGGCGTTTCACTGTGGCCTATATCAAAGCCGCGTTCCTTTAACTGCTCTTTGAAGTAGTTGGCATTTTCCCATAGCTTATCGTGGAGTTCTGTACTACTCATTAAAATTTCAATCGCTTTCGTTGCAGCTGTAACATCAGCAGGTGTCACAGCAGTAGAGAATAGGAATGGTCTGCTTCGAACCTTTAGCCAGTCAATAAGCTCTTTCTTACCCGCTACATAACCACCGACAACACCGATAGCTTTTGAAAGAGTACCAATTTGGAAATCAACCTTGTCGGATAGACCAAAATGTTTAACTGTACCCGCTCCTTTTCCTAACACACCTGAACCGTGGGCATCGTCTACATATGTAATGAGATCGAATTCCTCAGCAATTTGTACGATTTCAGGTAGCTTTGCAATGTCACCATCCATGGAGAAAACACCATCTGTGATGACCATTACTTTATTGTATAAGCCCGATTCAGTAGCTTCTTTTGCCTTATTTCTCAAATCATCCATGTCAGAATGATTAAAACGAATGATTTTTGCTTTTGAAAGACGGCATCCATCGATGATTGAAGCATGATTGAGCTCATCAGAAAGAATCGCATCATTTTTATCCATAACAGCAGAAATGGCTGCCATATTACAATTAAAGCCAGACTGATAGGAAATAGCTGCTTCCGTATGCTTAAACTCCGCAAGCTTTTCTTCTAGTTTTAGATGAAGATCAAGTGTCCCGTTGATGGTTCGAACCGCCCCCGCTCCAACCCCATACGTATTGATTGCTTCTTTGGCTACCTCTTTTAGACGCTCATCTGTCGCTAAGCCTAAGTAGTTGTTAGAGGAAAGGTTAATCAGTTCTTTCCCATTGATTTTGATGATAGGTCCGTTTGCCCCTTGAAGAGGATCAATCACATTATAGAGACCTTTCTTCTTTAAATCCTCCAGATTTTCATGCAAAAATGAGTCCAATACCTTCGACATTAGAATCCTCCTTTGTATGTTTACAAAACACAAGTGTATTTTCCAGAAATACAAAATTTCTTTCATAAACCCTTTTATATCAACATTTATACTTCATACTTTACCACATTATTCATCAATTGTTTATACCCAGTGGACAATTTTTCTTACTATTATTATATTATTTGTTTGTTTCGGATTTGTGATTCAATTAGTGAGTTTTTATCGTTGGGTTTTGGGCGAAAAAGGAAAACTAATTTTATAAGAATAGGACTTGAGTACATTTTTGGGGGATTTTGTAAAATGTTATAGGATATAAACATGATACGAATTGACTTTTGTTAATTTTAAGTAAAAGTTCTAATATAAAAGCGCGATATGATCGGACATTTAGATAAAATAGGAAAATGATATGATATAAAATCATTATATTACCTGACTTTTGGATATTTTAGGAAAACCTTCATGCATATAAGCATTATATGTTATAACTTTTGGTATAAATATGGAATTATATAGCGTAAAGCTCATTGGAGGGCACTCAATTGTATATTTCCAAGAGATTAGCTACTCTCCAAACCCGTCGGACCGTCCCTGGTTGAATATTTCTATGGGGTTGATGACCTTCCAAGCATGATGGTGTCCCTCCGACTCAAACAAAAAAGCAGAGGCCATAAATTGTCTCCCGCGCAACGTTTGGGCAATTTACCTCTGCATTTGTCTTTAACTATATTGAACTTAATCCGTAACCCAATGGATCTTAAACTTAGTTCCACCACTTATATTATCCAATAACGGCAAGTCTTCATCAATTACTCTTCCGATAACATTCACTTTTAGATCTGTAGGTAGATGATATTTTGTAATTTGGATTTCTCCTTGATATCTTCCATACTCACAGTTATCTACAGTAATGGATCCCGCTGAACGTTCAACAGTGTTTTCAGGTTTTACAGGAAAATCTCCAATGAGCCCATATAATCTGGATTCTGCGGATCTAATCACATCCCTTGCAGCATCTTGCCTATTGGATTGTACACGTGTCAGTTGCTCTAGTATTTTTTGATCAGTTGTCACGCTTATCGCTCTAAGTTCTATTATTCCTCCTTGGAAGCTTTCAAATTGTTTCTTTGACCATTCACTTATTGTCGGGTCACCGATTAGGATTTTATCCACAAAAGGATTATTCAGAAAATCGAGGTAAGCTGCAAATGTCGAAAAGTCTCTATGGTCCTCAATGGTTGGCAGGCCTTTGAAAAGTGGCCCTCTTTTTTCACCGTCACCTGGAATAAAAGCCATAACCTTGATCCCTTCAGCTTTCAGCCATTTATTCGTACGATTGAATTCAACTATATCCAAACCTGTCTCTGGACGAGGGTAAAAATTATGCCAGGCCTCAACAAATTCAAGTTGGACCCCATATTCTTTTAATTTGCTTATGTTTTCTTTCGTAAGGGTACTTGCATTTAAAGCAATCTTCATTTTTCTTGAAAGATTTGCAATCACTTCCTCAGAAACTCCATAATCGACCCTTAAACCTGATAAGCCCCAATCTTGTAATTTCTCTGCATTTTCCCATGTGTATCCCAAATATTCTAGTGACTTAGGAGATATATCAGCAAACAATTCCATATCATATTTTCTTGCGAATGAACCAAGTGCTTTTAAACGGTCCGTATATAGACTAGGGTCATCCTCCGGAATATGAAGAGATGTAAAAATACTTTTAAAACCGAGTCTACTCATTTTTTCAATATATAATTCTTTTTGTTCCGATAATTCTTCGTTTAAATAGATTGATATTCCAAGCATTTTTCTTCCCCTTTCGACCATACTTATTCGTGTAAATCTACTCAAAATTTAAAAGGGGGAGAATTAATGCTCTCCCCCCATTTGTTTCATTATATCTATGATACTACCAATTCTTAGAAGCTATCATCCATTTCCTTTTTATATCCAAAGAAGTAAGTGAATAAGAATCCAGCAGAATAAGTGATCACTAATCCTAAGAAGTAGATCAAGTATTTATTATCAACAATTAACGGAATCAACGGTATACCAGATACACCAATTCCACCTGCAGCAGTATGCATAACCGCCTGGAATGCACCACCGACCGAAGCACCTAAACATGCTGTAATGAACGGACGACCTAATGGTAATGTAACACCGTATAGTAACGGTTCACCAATTCCTAAGAAACCTGTAGGAAGACCACCTTTGATAACGTTCTTAATGCGTTTATTTTTCGTTTTTACTAAAATAGCGATGGAAGCACCAACCTGACCTGCACCAGCCATTGCTAAAATCGGAAGTAAAGCGGTTGATCCAACAGAGTTAATTAACTCCATATGAATTGGTGTCAAACCGTGGTGAAGACCTAGCATAACTAGTGGTAGGAAGAAACCTGCCAATAATCCACCAGCTACCACTCCTCCAACATCTAAAACAACATGAATTCCACTTGTAATAAGATCTGAAAGTAATCCTGCAAAAGGTTGAACAGCTGCAATAGTTAAAATACCCACTGTTAAAACTGTTAATAATGGCGTGATAATAATGTCGACTGCATTTGGAACAAACTTTCTGTACCTTTTCTCGAAAAATACCATTAACCAAGCGGCAAACATCGCTCCAAACAATCCGCCCCGTCCTGGAATTAAGTTTTGTCCAAATAGAACAATTTCTGCTAAACCAGGGTGCATAGTAATGATACCAGCGATAGCACCTAGAACAGGTGTGCCGCCAAATTCTTTCGCTGTATTCCAACCAACAACGATTGCCAAATATCCGAAAATACTTCCACCAAGAACCGTTAAGATTTGCATCCAAGTTAAAGTTGGATCAACACCTGCGTTTTTTGCAAAACCAGCAGCCCCGTTAATAATACCAGATGCAACAAGTCCTGGGATAAGCGGAATGAAAATGCTTCCAATTTTCCTTAATAAGTTTTTAACAGGAGTGTTATTTTTCTTTTTAAGATCATTCTTTTTCATACTGACAAGGTCATCATCATTGGCATCTATTGCTTCGCCCATTTTAATACCTGTAATTTGAGTAATGTGATCAGAAACTTTATTAACAGTACCTGGTCCGACTACAATTTGCAGTGTGTCATCTTCAATGACTCCCATGACACCGTCCAGCTCTTTTAATTCTTTAATACTCGCCTTGCCTTCATCCTTTAAATTAATTCGGACCCTAGTCATACAATGGGTGAAGGAACCGATATTTTCTCCACCACCAATGCGTTCCAAAATACCTCTTGCCAGTAATTCTTCCTTCTTCATCGTTACTCCCCCTATCTTTTTCTATTGTCAAAACTTTATATAAAACTTTGACACTATCTATTTTGTATTTCTAATAAAGCCTTTTGATGTCTCTAATCTGACTAAAGCTTCTTCATATGAACAATTTAGTAAGATCATGACAATAGCAGGTTTTACTTGCTGGTGCGCTTCTTCGAGATAGGATTGCGCCGCTTCATAATCAACACCAGTTGCTTCCATTATGATTTTCTTAGAGCGCTCTATTAATTTCTTGTTTGTCGGTTGGACATCCACCATTAAGTTTTCATATACTTTTCCAATCCCTATCATGGATGCTGTTGTAATCATATTCAACACAAGCTTCTGTGCTGTGCCAGCCTTTAATCTAGTTGAACCGGTTACAACTTCTGGACCTGTTACTACCTCGATTGCTACATCTGCAATATTACCTATTACTGAATCTTTATTATTGCTTACGCTTGCAGTGGCTGCACCGACTTGTTTAGCATAATTTAATGCACCTATAACATACGGAGTTCTTCCACTGGCAGCTATCCCGACAACTACATCCTTTTCCGTTAACGAAATAGCCTTTAAGTCATCACTTCCTAAAATATCATTATCCTCCGCACCTTCAACAGCAGTTGTAATCGCTTTCTCTCCACCCGCGATAATACCAACTACTAAACTAGAATCCACTCCAAAAGTTGGAGGACATTCCGAGGCATCCAATACACCAAGACGACCACTTGTCCCTGCACCAACATAAATGAGTCTACCGCCATTTCTGAATGCTTGAACAGTTAGGTTGACAACGCTTTCTATTTTGTCAATCTGATTCCCTACAGCTAACGGAACTTTTGAATCCTCTTCATTCATCAACATTAAAATTTCTTTAACAGACTTTTTATCTAAATCCATGCTATTAGGGTTTCTCAATTCTGTAGTTAATTTATCGAGCATTATCTCACCTTCTTAGTTGAAATTTTACTTCTTACTTTGATTATAACTTTTAGGAATTAAAAGTCAATATAATTATATGAATATATGAAATTAAATTTCATGGATTAGAAAGAAAGAGTCCTTCTACCGACGTAAACGGACTACCTCATCCCTAGCCTCATGATATTGATTAATCACACTTTCTCCTTTTAAATGGAAAACACTTAAATATAATGCATCAATTATAGTTAGTTGTGTCATTCTGGAGGGAATGCTTCCGATTCGATAATCATGCTCTACCTTCGGGGTACCTAAAATTATATCCGCCTCTTTATAAAGTGGCGATTTATCGATATTGGTAATCGCAATAACAGTTGCACCTTTTGATTTAGCAAACCTTGATAAGTCTAAGACATCCTTTGTTTTTCCTGACATGCTTACGGCAATAAATACAGACGAAGAGTTTAAATGCGGAATTGCTGAAAGCAAAAAATGAAAATCATGGTGATTGGTACATGGATAACCGAGTTTTGTGAACTTATAATAACCATCTAAGGCTGCAATTGCAGAACCACCTACCCCATAAAACATCAGTTTTTCTGCATTTACTAAAACGTCTACTGCCTTTTCAAATTCCTTCCGATCTAATGAGGCTGATGTTACTTCTATAGCAGCCTTATTTACATATGCTACCTTTTGAAACAAGTCATACGGTTCATCTTTTTTATGCAATATATTAAAATCGGTCAAGTTCATATCTGTTAAGGTAATGTCTTTTACAAGCTCTAGTTTAAAGGATTTGAAACTTCCAATTCCGATAGATTTACAAAATCTTATAACAGTCGACTCACCTACTTCACTGTTCTTTGACAAATCCTTAGTTGTCATATTAGGCACCAATTCAGGATGTTTCAAAATATATTCTCCTATTTTCCTTTCGGCTTCTGATAGTCTGCTCAAATGTTGCTCAATTCTTAACAGTAACGAACTCATCTCTATTTACACCTCTAGTATAGATTTTACGATCAGTATTTTAATGAAATAAAATTTCATGGTCTTATCTTTTTATTATAGCCGATAAACTTTCATTTTCATAATGAATAAGATAAATTAAAACTAAAATACCATATCACCTAGTTTCTTATCTTTTCATAAAAAAAAGGCCATCTGGCCTTTTTTTGAATACTAGTATTTATTTATCTTCCTTTGGTTCCACTATTTTTTCATGAATCTCTGCTTCAATGGCTTCAACATGCTTTTCTTCAAGCTTTTGGTGTGGTTGTGGATGAAACCACCGGATTTCTCCTTCGTGTACAAATCCCTTGAATTCCTCGCCTTGCACTTGTAGGATGAATTGCTTACGTTCATATGTGCGGTCCTCAAAGGCTTGCTTTATTTCAAAGTCCTTAATCCCAGTAGTAATTCCATGTTCCTTCATCGAGTCGTAGATTGCCGCTTCGATCGCTTCTACCTTTTCCTCACCAATCATTTGTTTCGGATGTGGATGAAGCCATTTGATTTCGTCATCATGAAAGTGCCCCTTGAATTCATCACCTTGAATTTTAAATGTAAAGGCATGTCTTTGATGATGAACATGATCCTCCAAAAGTGGTTCAACCGCAAAGTTTTCGATTACGGGTTTTTCTTCATTGTTTTCCTTGGACATTTGAAGCCCCCTCATTTATTCACTAATTAAAGTAATATCCAAGTTTATCTTAAATATTCTTCAATTTCAAAGAGTGGAGGCCTCTGTTAAATAAATTTAATACTTTCGTAATGAACTCGGTACTGTTCCAAACCATCTTTGCGTAATTTCCATATGGACATTTGAGAATATACGTTCAATGAGTTGCGTCGAATTGGCAAGCACTCGAATACTAAATCCTGGTACAGCTAACCTTGATAGCCCAAAGGTAAAGTCAGATTCGTTTCCTTTAATTCTTTCATACAACTCGTCTAGTAGATGGTTACTAGTTTGATTGCCAATCACAATCATTGATCCTAGATGAGTATAACCTTCCATAAACCCGATATCTGTTAAAGTTTGCTGCGAAGGAGTTAGTTTAATATGATCAAATACACCGAGTTTGGCGTCTATATAAATCTCATTCACTAATTGAATAGTATTGTAACTGAATTTATCACCGCTCGGAGACCACCCCGGGGTTATGATGTCTGTATAAAGAAATGTAGCACCTGTTTCCATATGAATCACATTTTTTTGCTTATAATGAGCATTTTCATAGGCGATTAATGGATCAGGGAGATATTCCAAATAACTCCCTTTCTTAAGTAAAATCTCTGTTTCTTGATACACATAGTCTTTGGGTGTTTTATATACTTTCGTTGCGCCTTGAGTCGTTAAGGTAACCTTTGCACCTTCTTCAACTGCTATCTCCATCCTATAGCGATCGCCATCTAAATATCCTCCACCTGGATTTAAAAGGTAGTAACAAACCTGCCCTGAATCATCATGATACACCGGCCTCATCACCTTGAAGGCACCCTGAAAATAAACCCTCTTTGCAACAGTCTTTCCGTTACGGTCTTCTAGATTCAAGGATAATTCACCTGTCCAAGCTGTCATCTTACTCTAATCCTTTTAATAATACATGCTTCTTTATCCAGTCTATGACCTCATCGAGTCCTTCTTCATTTTTTAAGTTCGTAAAAACAAATGGTTTATCTCCTCGAAATACTCTCGTATCATCAGCCATCACTTCCAAGCTAGCTCCTACATGTGGCGCAAGATCGGTCTTGTTAATAATAAACAAATCGGATTTAATCATACCTTGTCCACCTTTACGAGGTATCTTCTCCCCTTGAGCCACATCGATGATGTAAATCGAGAAATCAACCAATTCCGGACTAAAGGTAGCTGCAAGATTGTCTCCGCCACTTTCAACGAAAATAACCTCAACATCAGGATGACGGTTCACTAACTCATCAATCGCCGCAAAGTTCATCGAGGCGTCCTCACGTATAGCTGTATGTGGACACCCGCCTGTCTCTACACCTATGATTCGATCTTCAGGAAGCACACCATTTTCGATAAGAAACTTTGCGTCTTCCTTCGTATAGATGTCATTGGTGACAACGGCCATCTTTACTTCACCCTCAAGACGGCGTGTTAATTTTTCTACTAGCATTGTTTTACCTGCTCCAACAGGTCCTCCAACTCCAATTTTAACTGGTTCCATTTATTACTCTCCTTTTATTTAAGACATAAAAATTCGAATATTGACTCTTTCATGCTTCATTTGGGATAACTCAAGGCCTGGAGATACAATTCCAAAATCCTCTTCCGGCAATTCTAGAATCTTTTCAGCTGCCGTGGTTAATTCAGATTGAAAATCATGAATTAGCTGCTGTCCAGCAGTTTGACCAAGAGGAATGGCTCGAACAGCATTTTGAACAAGGCTCGAAGTTGTGGAATATAAATAATACAGGATGGTATTTGGTTTTGTTATCCCTAGCCCGAAAGCAACCATTGTAAATACGATAGATGGGTGGCCGTATGCCTGCTTCTGCCTAATCTGTTCGTTGTACTGTACGAGTGATGGTATGTCGTATAAGGTTATAGCAAGCTTAAGCATGCGATCCCCAATCATTTGTGTTCCTTCTCTTGTTTCTCGCGGTAGATTCTGAACAGTTAGCTTTCGATCAAGTTCCCATATTTGTCCTATATCCTCATTTAGTAATGCCTCATAAACGAGACGACATGAAAGCCCATCTGTATAGATGAGCTGCTCATGAACATATACTTGAAGCCACTTGTAAAATGTATTCTTATCCGTTACAAGGTTCTCTTGTATATAAGTCTCTAACCCAAATGAATGGCTGAATGCTCCAGTCGGTAGATTAGAGTCACATAATTGAAATAAGGACAGGATGTTTTTATCCATGGCTATGACCTATATGTCTAAACGCTTGTTTTACCTTTCTGTCTTCCCGTTTATACGGAATTTCAAGCTGTTGCAACAGCTCCTCGATTAGGTAATCATATTGCACGAGCATATCTTCATCTTCGAATTGAGCAGGGAGGTGACGATTTCCGAGCTGATGAGCAATCGTTCCCATTTCTTTTATATTCCGAGGGCTGATGACAAGCAGGTCATCTGAGAGCACATCAATGACAATGATATTTTTGTCATCCATGTATAACACATCGCCCGTTTCTAGATCCCGGGTTTCCTTTAGTCGAATGCCTATTTCTTTGCCATGATCGGTTTTAACCCTTTGAATTCTTTTCACTAAATGTGCGCTTTCTAAATACACTTTTTCGATATGGCGCTTTTCAATTTCACTGCGATCCATTTCTTCTAAATTCGTAATAATTCTTTCAATAATCAACCACGTTCACCTCAAAATAGAAAATATCGCTGCCCCATCGGAACCACATCAACCGGTTCACATGTTAACAGCTCCCCGTTAACTCTTACTTCATATGTTTGTGGATCAACCGTAATTTCCGGTGTTTCAGAATTCAATTTCATATCTTTTTTCGATAGGGTGCGGATGCCACCAACAGGAAGAATAATTTTTTCCAGTCCAAGCTTTTCATGGACCCCTTCGTCGTAAGCCGCTTGAGAAATAAATGTGACTGAGCTTTTGGACAATGCTTTTCCGTATTGCGCGTACATCGGACGGTATATATATGGCTGTGGAGTAGGGATGGACGCATTCGCATCTCCCATCAAACCGGTGACAACAAGTCCGTTCTTAATCACCATTTCCGGTTTTACTCCAAAAAACTTGGGTGACCACAAGACAAGGTCCGCCATTTTCCCTTCTTCAATTGAGCCGACATGTTTGGAAATACCATGTGTAATTGCAGGGTTAATCGTGTATTTGGCTATATAGCGTTTTGCCCGGTTATTATCCGCGAACTTAGCATCACCCTGCATAGCCCCTCTTTGTTTTTTCATTTTATCGGCCACTTGCCATGTACGTATGATGACCTCACCAACACGCCCCATCGCCTGGGAGTCAGAGCTAACCATACTGAAGACGCCCATGTCTTGTAGAATGTCCTCTGCTGCAATTGTTTCCCTTCTAATTCTTGAATCTGCAAAAGCGATATCTTCAGGAACTGAAGGGTTTAAGTGGTGACATACCATGACCATATCTAAGTGTTCATCAACTGTATTGACCGTGTAAGGGAGTGTTGGATTAGTTGATGAAGGTAAAATATTTGGGTATCCAGCCGATTTTATCAGGTCAGGCGCATGACCCCCACCCGCTCCCTCAGTATGATACATGTGAAGGACCCGGTCTTTTACCGCTGCCATCGTACGTTCCATAAATCCACTTTCATTCAATGTATCTGCGTGAAGAGCAACTTGAATATCATATTCTTCAGCCACTCTCAAGGCATAATCAAGGGATGAACCCGTCGCTCCCCAATCCTCGTGAACCTTTAACCCAATAACTCCGGCTTTCACTTGCTCCGCTAATGGGGCCATAGAAGCAGCATGTCCTTTGCCTGTAAATCCGACATTGATTGGAAGACCCTCTGCTGCTTGGAGCATACGGTGGATATTCCATTCACCTGGCGTAACCGTAGTAGCCTTCGAACCAGCAACAGGACCAGTCCCACCACCTATTAATGTCGTTGTACCTGCAGTGAGTGCCACTTGAACCTGCTCTGGGTTAATAAAATGAACATGTGTATCAATCGCGCCAGCGGTAACAATTAAGCCTTCTCCCGCGATTATTTCTGTCGATGCACCAATAATAATATCCACATTATCCATTACCAATGGATTACCACTTTTTCCAATCTTATAGATTTTTCCATCTCGAAGGGCAAGGTCTGCTTTAACAATGCCTGTGTAATCAAGAATGACAACGTTTGTAATTACCGTATCAGCAACGCCTTCTCCTCGAGTCGCAAGTGGATGCTGACCCATACCGTCACGGATAACCTTCCCGCCACCAAATACAACCTCTTCCCCGTAAGTGGTGTAATCCTTTTCAATTTGAATAAATAAATCCGTGTCTGCTAGCCGGATTGAATCGCCTGTTGTTGGTCCAAACATTTCTGCGTATTGTTTTCTAGACATTTTGAAACTCATTATTTACACCCACCTTCTAGAGAGCCATCTACTTTATTATTAAAACCATATACTCTGCGTTCTCCAGCTAAACAAATGAGTTGAATCTCTTTTTCATCCCCTGGCTCAAATCGAACAGCTGCACCAGCAGGGATATTTAATCGTTTTCCATATGCTTCTTCCCTATTAAAAAGAAGAGCTTCATTCACTTCGAAAAAATGAAAATGTGATCCTACTTGAATAGGGCGGTCGCCTGTATTTGTAACAGAAATGGAATAAATCTCTCTTCCTTCGTTGCAAATAATCTCTTCTTCTTTTAAAACATATTGCCCAGGTATCATAATGAAATCCCTCCTTGTATAATCAAATGCGTCTTGGCGTATTTGCGCCCGATTTTTAGGCCCACAGGAAGTGGGGCATAAAGACGTTGCCACAGGAAGTGGCGTTTTTAGTCTTTGATCTTACTGCTCGAAAAACTTCCTTTGAAAAATCGTGGCATCCGCCGGAGGCTTAACTTTTTTCAGCCCAGGTTTGTCCCCAGACTGAATGATATATTGTTTTGCATTATCCCTACTTATAGGTGAGAGCGACTTTTGCTGAAAAAAGTTAGCGTATTGGGCTATGGACAGTGACTAATTTCGTACCATCAGGAAAAGTCACTTCAACCTGAATATCGTCAATCATTTCGGGTATTCCCTCCATCACATCTTCCCGTGACAAGATGGTGGTGCCATACTCCATCAGTTCCGCAACGGTTTTTCCGTCTCTTGCTCCTTCAATGACTTCATAGGTAATTAATGAGACCGCTTCCGGATAGTTTAGTTTTAAGCCTCTTTCCTTCCGGCGCTTCGCAAGATCTGCTGCCACAACAATCATGAGCTTGTCAATTTCTCGAGGTAACAAATGCATACCATAAACCTCCCTATTAAATTTTCGAACATAAAAACGCCCTATTTGGGAATATAAGAAAAGAACTGATTTTTAAAAAATGTTAGAAACTTCCTCCCTCATTTTTCCCATTGCCATGGAGTTTAAACTCCGAGAGATTATTTTAATCCTCTTCCATTAATGGCTTGGGTACGTTTTATTAATTCACCTCCTTTTAAGTAATAAAAAAACAAACCATACTGATTTGAATTTTGGTAAACGTATGAACTTGTGACGGTTTGAAAAATAGGTTTTTTCAAGCGTTAAATTTTTAATATTTGGGTTCGACTTTTCGAAATTTGGGGGATTGGGGGAACTTTCCACTTTTGGATAAAATGGGCGAATTGTTTACACGTCGACTATAGCATATTTCGACAAAAAACTACAAACATTTTGTGAAAGTCATCACAATATCTTGTATCCAAGCGTACTAGCATTGTTTTCTTTGCAGGATTTTTACGATTAATCTCGAAATAAATATTGTATTCAACATAAGGAGGAACATACTTTGAATCAACATATCCAAAACTACTTAACTGAAAACAAAGAATCTCATCTACAAGAACTATTTGAATTTCTTAAAATCCCGAGTATAAGTGCATTACCCGATCATAAAGGAGATGTCAACGCTACTGCAGAATGGGTTGCTGAGGCACTCCGTAAAATCGGTATGGAAAATGTCAGCATTCACCCAACTAAAGGCCATCCAGTTGTATATGCGGACTGGCTTCATGCAGAAGGAAAGCCTACAGTATTAATTTATGGACATTATGATGTTCAGCCAGTTGACCCACTTCATTTATGGGACAGCCCTCCATTTGAGCCAGAAATTCGTGACGATAAAATCTTCGCGCGTGGAGCAAGTGATGATAAAGGACAAACCTTTATGCATCTTAAAGCACTCGAAGCAATTTTTAAGACGGAAGGGACATTACCGCTTAACTTCAAATTCTGTATTGAAGGTGAAGAAGAAGTAGGTAGCCCGAACCTCCCCGCTTTTGTTAAGGAAAATAAAGAATTGCTTGCTGCTGACGTTATTGTTATCTCTGACACAAGCATGAACGAACGCGGAAAACCAACAATTTGCTATGGTGTACGCGGACTTGCAGGTCTTCAAATTGATGTAAAAGGATCTAACAGCGACTTACACTCTGGACTTTACGGTGGCGGCGTACATAATCCAATCAATGCACTTGTTCAATTATTGGACTCCTTTCATAATGAGGACGGAAAAGTTACTGTTGAAGGTTTCTATGATGATGTACTTCCATTAACAGATGAAGAAAAGCAAGCATATGAAGCTTTAAACTTTGATGAGGAGAAACAGCGTCAAGAGCTAGGTGTCCCTACTCTATACGGGGAAAAGGGCTATAGTTATCTTGAACGAACATGGGTCCGTCCAACCCTTGACATAAACGGGATTTACGGTGGATTCCAAGGCGATGGCATCAAGACGGTTATTCCTTCAGAAGCCCATGCCAAAATCACATGTCGTCTAGTTCCAAACCAGGATCCCGACGTAATTGTCGAACAGTTAAAACAACATATCGAGAAAAACAAACCAGCTGGCGTTGAAGTTAACCTTCAGCTTTTTGACAAAGGTGCGCCATATGTTACGCCATTTGATCATCCAGCGATTCAAGCGGCAAGCCGTGCGTATGAAGAAGTATATAAGGTGTCAACATCATTTACTCGCGGTGGTGGTTCATTGCCGATTATTGCGACCTTGGACGAAGTGCTTCATGCTCCAATTGTTTTAATGGGCTTTGGGCTTCCGACTGAAAACTTCCATGCGCCTAACGAGCACTTCCACCTTGAGAATTTTGACAAAGGCTTGGAAACTCTATGCACATACTGGTTTGAATTGGAGAAGTCGTTATAGGAAAAAGGTGGATTCCCGGGTTGGGATCCACCTTTTTTGAAATAAGAGTTAATGATGGACTTTTAGCGCGGGCTCCAGATCCGTTCGGGACTTCAGCGTACCGATGAAGGACTTTCAGTGCAGGCTCCAGATGCATTCGGGACTTCATCACACCGATGAAGGACTTTCAGCGCAGGCTCTAGATGCATTCGGGACTTCATCGTACCGATGAAGGACTTTCAGCGCGGGCTCCGGCTACGTTCGGGACTTCACCACACCGATGAAAAACTTATTCTTTCATTAGGTTACGTCGTTATGATATTTAGAACCTTATTTTCCAGCTAAAAATGCTTGAACCTGTCCAATGGTTGGCAATGCGCTCATGGCTCCTTTTTTTGAGACTGCAAGCGCACCAGACACACTTGCAAAAGCAGCGATTTCCTTGATTTCATCCAGTGTATACTCAGTTATCTTTTTATCTCTTTCACTGAACTGGTATAGCAATCCAGACACAAACGCATCTCCGGCACCTGTCGTGTCAACGCTCTTTACCTTTCTTGCTTCCACAAAAATGGACTCACCCTTGTAAAATGCATGCACTCCATCCTTGCCAAGTGTGATAAATAAGAGTGGAATATTATATTCAGCTAGTTTTTCAACACCACGTTCAATATCTGTTTCACCTGTAATGAACTCTAATTCCACCTCTGAGAGCTTAACCACATCTGCCTCACTAAGCATTGAAGTAATTTTCTGTTTCGCTGTGTCTAAATCCTTCCAAAGCATCTGTCGTAGGTTCGGATCATAGGAAACAACTAGGCCATTTTCCTTCGCCAGTTGGAGTGCCTTTTTCGTCGCAGATTCCGCCGGGTCGTCTATTAATGAAATTGAACCAAAATGGAACACATTATGCTCATCAAAAAGAGACGCTGAAATCTCCTCTGGAGTTAAAAAGCGATCCGCACTTTTTTCAATATAAAATGAAAACTCGCGCTCACCATCTTCTCCCAATGTAACAAACACAATTGCAGTACGAAATTCCTTTGAAAGATACATCGTATCCGTTTGAACATTAAAGTTTGTTAAGGTCTGTTTTAAAAAGTTGCCAAGAACATCGTCCCCTACCTTACCAACGAAAGAGGACTTCGCACCAAGCCTCGCTGCTCCAACCGCTACATTGGCCGGTGCACCCCCAGGACTTTTTAAAAATTGCATATTGTCTTCGTCAAGTGGAATGAAATCAATTAAAGCCTCTCCTAAACAAATAACTCCCTGTTTCATCTCTTCACTTCCTAATCTAAATCCCATTTCTTAATATTAAATTGAAGCTTGCCTTCTGCTATAAAAGAAACGGACTCATTTTTCGCACCCGGGAAAAATCGCGCTGTAAAAACTTCCTCTCCATCATTCACAAAAATCTCAATTGAGGAAGTATCCAAAAACACGTGTAGCTTTTTAATCCCATAAATCTGACAATGCCGCGATTCCACACGCCCATCTTTAAAGTTCTTCCGATGGAGACTCATTTTGTTTTCTTTTGCGGAATAAAAGAAGCTTGCAGCGCCTCTGAATTTGATTTCAAAGGAATCTGTATCATATGAAAGTCCGTCAATGAGCATTTCCATTGTTGTTCCTTGTATCTTATCGAGCGTCACAATCTCTCTATTGACTTGAACATTTTCATACGAAACTTCATTTTTTCGTAATTGCTGCAGTTCTTCTACAGGCTGCTGAACTATTTTTTCTGCTTTGAGGGTAAGAACACGTGGCAATGTCATTGCATGAAT
Organism: Bacillus sp. JJ1562; assembly: GCF_036962705.1. Taxonomy (NCBI): domain Bacteria; kingdom Bacillati; phylum Bacillota; class Bacilli; order Caryophanales; family Bacillaceae; genus Bacillus; species Bacillus sp. JJ1562. The sequence goes on along the minus strand of NZ_JBALOQ010000002.1, from coordinate 65,685 downwards.
CCACCCGTTTTCAATGGTCGGCTGATACTTTTCATAATCATCTGTAATTCCCATCCACGCAAAAAGAAGTCTCCTTCCTTTTTCATCAATAGTGGTTTGAGGGGCATAGAAATCAAAGCCTCGATCTAGTTCAGTAAAAGCACCATGCTTGTAGAATGGCTTATCATAATCCAACTCTCCCACAAAATAGCCCGCTTGGAATAAATTATGATACAAATCACCCTCTGACTCAAGTCCCTGAGGTGAAACGAGAAGAATATCTTTTCCCCCCAACTCAAATAAGTCTGGACACTCCCACATATAACCAAACGGACCTAATTCGTTCATTTCCGAACCCGTAATCGCACCGTGAAAATCCCAATCTTTTAGGTTATTAGAGGAATAAAAAACAACCTTCCCTTGTTCTTTAAGATCTTGCGCACCTAGCACCATATACCAAGTACCCTCTTTTTCCCAAACCTTTGGGTCGCGAAAATGGGCTGTATAGCCTTCTGGAAGATGGATGACTGGTCCCTTTTTCTCAAAGGTTAAACCATCATTTGAGACTGCCATGCACTGGTAGGACTCACGTTCACCCTCTTCATTCTTCACATTTCCTGTATAAAATAGGACCATTTTTTCTTCATGTTCAACTGCGCTTCCCGAATAACAGCCATTTTTCTCAAACCATTCACTTGGAGCAAGGGCAATCGGTTGGTGCTCCCAATTTACAAGGTCTTTTGAGGTATAGTGTCCCCAAAATTTCGAACCGTGTGCTGTTTCAAAGGGGTTCCATTGGTAAAACAGATGGTAAACACCTTTATATTGTATGAACCCATTTGGATCATTTAACAAACCAACCGGAGGCATTAAGTGAAATCTCAGACGGTACGGGTCGTTTTCGACCTTCTCCCTATTTTGCGCAACTTCCTGATTTGCTTTTTCAATTAATTTTTGCTGATTCATGATGAACTCCTTACGTAAAGAAGGCAAGTTATTACTTGCCTTCTGTTTTTGTCTAGTTCCAGGCGCCATCGGCTCTCTGGTCATAAGCCAATCGCTTCGGAAGGTAAATTACACCTTCTTTCAGCGCTTGTCTTATGCTTGTCGCCGATTTGCGGGCGCCTTGTACATTTCTTATTTTTCTTGCATTTTATCTGAGTACCCGAACATCCAAGTAAGAATGAAAGCAACCGCAATTGCTACTACGTTCACGAGGATATAGAGTAAAATTTGTCCGTTTAAATAAAGCAATGTTCCTGGGATTACCGTGATTGCCATCCCTGTTCCTTTAAGGCCAAGGATTGAAGCTAAGAAGCCACCGACACCACCACCGATAAGTCCCATGATAAATGGTTTCACATAACGAAGGTTAACCCCGAAAATAGCTGGCTCTGTAATACCCAAAAATGCAGATAATGTAGATGGTAATGCTAAAGCTTTTAATTTTGCTGATTTTGTTTTTAATCCTACTGCTAAAGCTGCTCCACCTTGTGCTGCCACCGCACATGTCACAATTGCGTTATACGGGTTGAAGCCGAAGTTTTCAAGTAATTGAATTTCTAATAAGTTAAAGACGTGGTGAACACCTGTAATAACGATAATTTGGTTAAGGAATCCAATGATTATTCCCGCTAAACCAAATGGCCATTCAAGTACTGCCACTGTTGCATCTAGAATCCAACTTTCAACTGTATGGAAAACAGGTCCGATTGCAAATAGGGCTAAAGCAATCATGATAAGTAGTGTTAAAAATGGAGTAACTATTAAATCTAGTGCTTCTGGAACACGTTTGCGAATCCATTTTTCAAGCTTTGCACCTACAATACCTGCGATAAACGCTGGGATAACGGAACCTTGATAACCGACTACTGGTATGAATCCAAAGAACATAATCGGGTCAACCTCACCCCCTGCGACTCCCCATGCGTTTGGCAAGGATGGACTAACAAGCATTAATCCAAGTATAAGTCCGATGGTTGGGTTACCGCCAAACACACGGAATGTTGACCATGCGACAAGAGCAGGTAAGAAAATAAAGGCTGTATCCGTTAAAATTTGTGTAAATAAAATAAAGTTTTGAGAAATATCAGCAGGTGTTAAGCCAAACCACGCAAGAATTTGCTCTTGCATCACTAAACCACGAACACCCATGAAAAGACCTGTTGCAACTAGTGCTGGAATGATTGGGACGAACACGTCACCGAATGAACGAATCGCACGTTGAAACGCATTTCCACTTTTCGCAGCTTCTTTTGATTGATCGGCTTTTGTCGATGTGTCAATTCCAAGCTTTTCAACCTCTTCATAAATACGGTTTACTGTTCCTGTACCAAGGATGACTTGGAATTGGCCTGAGTTAAAGAATGCACCTTTAACTTTATCTACATTTTCAATCTTTTCTTGGTTGATTTTTTCTTTGTCTTGAACCATTATTCGTAATCTTGTTGCACAGTGTGCAGCGGAGAGAATATTTTCTTTGCCACCAACTGCCTCGATAATTTCTTCAGCAATTCGACGATTTTCTGACATTTATGATCACCCCTATAAAAATAGTGTCCGTATGGTATCGATTACATATACATAGGTAATCGATTACATATTTGCGTAAAAATTAAGATGGTTCATGTGTAATCGATTACACACCCATCACGAGATTGATTATATACTATCTCGAATTATTAGTCTATAGTCGATTTGTTTTTTTTCTGAGGAAATCCCTACCTGTAAAATCTGTAGCAAAGTCTTAGCCGCTTCTGCTCCCGTATGCTCACTCAGAAAGTCTACCGTTGTTAATTTTGGAACAACATACTTGGATAAATCGGATGCCCCCATTCCTGTTAAAGCAACATCATTCGGAATCTCCAAGCCCTGTTCTTTTAGATATTCCATCGCTCCAATCGCCAATCGATCTGTAACAGCAACAATTGCAGTCGGTTTCTCCGAAGAAACTTCAAAAATTTTCTTCGCCATCGAATAGCCTGATTCAATTGTAAATTCTGCTTTTTCAATCCACTTGTTGACAACAGGTAGTTGGTTTTCCTCCAACGCCGCTAAGTAACCAGCTTTCCGCTTGTATCCAACCTCATAATCCGCCTCGTCTACACCAATAAAAGCAATGTTACGATGACCTTTTTCAATTAATAGATTGGTGATGTCCTTTGCAGCTTGGAAGTTATTGTTGATGACAGAAGCTACCCCCTCCATCTCTTGACCAGTCGCGACAAATGGAATACGTAGTTTTTTGATTTCCGTTAACAGGTCCTCGCCACGATTGGTAGCAAGAAGAATGATCCCATCAACCTGTTTACTTTTTAAAAGCTTCACATACTCGATTTCTTTTTCCGGATCAAGATTTGTGTTTGTAAGTAAAATTTGATAGCCATGCTTTGCCAATTCTTCACTGATTCCACTGACAAGCCTACTTGCTGTTTCTGTGCTTAGCTTTGGTAAAATGACACCAATGACATTGGATTGCTTAGTCCGCAATGCTTTTGCGTGCTCACTTGGAATATAGCCTGTTTCTTCTATAATTTTTAAAATTCGCTTCCGAACATCGTCACTCACATACCCTGAATTGTTCAGCACACGCGAAACAGTTGCACTCGACACATTTGCCAGTCTCGCTATTTCCTTCATCGTCACCATGACATTTCCTCCAGTACATTTCATTCCTCTTTATTTTACACAATTCTTTCAGGGACAATAGGAAATTTATTAATTTCGAAAAATATTTGTTCTTCAGGATGTCGGAATCCATTATAATAGGCTCAAATATACAAGGATATGAATCGGAAAAGGTCGTGGGGTAAATGATTGAAAAGCTTGAACTAGTTAACTTTAATAAAGTAAAACCACTTCTTCATGGATTAGAGAACCATCCAGTTATAAATGGGGTCATCAATAGCAATAATCTTGGCGAGATTTATGTGGACAACCAGAATCTGCCCAAAACAGCTTTTATTTGGGCAAAAAATGAAATGTTCTATCTTTGCGGGAAGGTTGATGATCAGAAGTTTAACTCGGAGCTTGAAGATTATATTGCATCTGTGATTCGTGACGAAGCACTCCCTGAGGAAGATACATTAAATCTCGAAATTTATCCAAACCATGAATGGAATAGATCCGTTGAATCAATTTTTACACGAGTCTCTCTTCAGACAGGTGAACGTGTTCCGTTTATTTTTCATAAAGAATGGTTTAACCCAAACGATCCGAAGGAAATCCCTGATGGTTATGAGGTAAAGCTAATTAACAAGGAGCTAATTGAATGGGATGAAAGTCACATCGTTAAAAATGAAATCATGAAGTTTTGGGGCGAATCCCTGGAGTCATTTTTTCAAAAAGGCTTTGGATATACCGTCGTTCAAGGTTCAACTATTATCGGAACCTGCCTGTCTGTTTTTGTATCGAAAAATGAATACGAGATTGGGATTAACACATATGATTCAAGCCATCGGGGTAAAGGGCTAGCTACTGCAATGGCAAGAGCCTTTATCAAGGAATGTCTAAGTCGAGGCGGAAACCCGCATTGGACAACAGAATCATTTCGCAAAGACTCCATTGTAATTGCGAAGAAGGTTGGCTTTGAGCAGCTAAATCATTACCCAGTTTATTACTTGCCGTTTGAGAAATTTGTCATAAAATAAGGAGTTCGCCTTTTGGGAAACTCCTTTTTATCTATACTTCTTATATAATAAACTCCTGAATCGAGCAGTTTCTTTCATCAAATCGTTCCTCATAATTCCCCTTTGTACTTTTTGAAATAATATTTCTCCAAAATACCCGGGCACGCTCATTCTTCTCTGATTGTTTGACATACCAATTTCCAGGAAACATAGCAAAGATTTGCTCGGCAACAGATGAACCGATTCCTTTGCCCTCATAGCCCCTCATTATAAAAAATTCTTCTATCGAATTAGGTTCCTCTTCCGTTTGACTTTGCATTAAAACAAAGCCTGCAAGCAAACCATCCACTCTTACAAAATAAGCATGATGGTTACGCTCCGTCCAATAGACATCAAGATTAAACCTATCAAAATAGCCATTATCATTTATCCTTATACTACTCATATACTTCGTAAATTCATATATATAAAATTGCATGAGATTATGTAAAACCTCTTCTTCCTCTTTAGAAACAGCTTGAATTTGAATGTGCATTTTTAAGTGCTCCTCTATAGTTTCGTCCGTATACTCCACAACTCTGGGAAAAAGCGGTGGTTTATAACCTGCTTCAAATACTCGACGCCTGCCGAGCCACCTGTTCCCCTCTTGTACCCGATAATTCTTTCAACGGTAATCATGTGATTGTAGCGCCATTTTTGTTGATGGGATTCAATATCCACTAGCTTCTCTGCAAGCTCGTAAAAATCCCAATACTTTTCAATATTTTGATAGACCTGTAACCAGGCCTGTTCAACGCTTTCGTTGGCCTTATAATCCTCCGTCCAATCCCGTTCAAGGCACGATTTGTCAATTTTAAAGCCTCTCTTTGAAAGTGCTAGAATTGCCGCATCATACATGCTTTTTTCTTTAAGCGCAGCCTCAACCTGTTTGTATACTTTGGGTTGATGCTTATAGACGCCGAGCACATTTGTTTTTTTATGTCCTAGTGCAAACTCGATTAACCGATTTTGATAGGATTGGAAGCCCGAAGACTTTCCAAGTTCTCCTCGAAATTCCATATATTCAGATGGAGTCAATGTTGAGAGAACATCCCAAGATTGAATCAATTGTTGCTGAATTCTTGAGACCCTTGATAGCATTTTAAACGCAGGTTCAAGATCATTTTTTAAAATAGACGCTTTTGCCGCGTTCACCTCATGTAAAATAAGCTTCATCCAAAGCTCACTTGTTTGGTGAATAATGATAAACAGCATCTCATCATGATGCTTTGAAAGCTGATGCTGGCTTGAAAGCAATGTATCTAACTTAAGATAATCTCCATACGTCATGTCCTTTGATAAATCATCGTAAATGCCGTCGTGTTTACTCATACACGTCTCCTTTCTATATTGAAGAGATGGTAACTGATTTTCTAATCCTTATTTTCTATGAATATGCAAAAACTCCTTTATAATTGAGGAATTTTTTTGCCGGAGCTTGGCTCTATCAATTTTATTTCAGTTCTATCGACTTTATTATGATTCTATCGATTTTAATCCAATTCTATCGGTTTTATTTCGATTCTATCGATTTTAGCCAAAATGTAACCCCGTGAAAAAAATAAAAAGCCCCCTGGAAACCAATTCCCGGAAGCTTCAAACTAAACTTTCTTTTTTCTTTTGAAAATTAACTGATTCAGCACCTCTGATATAACGAGTCCAAACGCTATCGCACCTGAAATCATGAATGCCTTCGCTGCTAGTGATAAAGCTGTAGAATAGTCATTTTCCACAAAGTTCCGCATCGAATTGTATGCAATTCCACCTGGCACCAATGGGATGATTCCTACGATACTATAAATAATAACTGGATTTTTATAAACTTTAGCAAAGATATGGCTGATGATCCCAACCAAAAGTGAGGCAACAAGCGTTGCATAAACTGCATCAAAACCTCTAAAAAATAAGAATATATATAACACCCAACTCATCATTCCGACTAGTCCACATTTTATCAGTGACCTTTTCGGAACATTGAAGATGATTCCAAATGTACTTGAAGCAACTAAGCTTGTAATCAAATGGGAAAGCATTTTAAACTCCTTTCATCTTAGAAAATCGCAAGCACGACTGCTATCCCTGTGCCAATCGCTAAAGCAGTCAAAAAAGCTTCCGCGCCTTTGGAGATTCCTGAAATAAGGTGACCCGCAATCAAATCCCTGATTGCATTTGTAATCAACAAACCAGGTACAAGTGGCATCACAGAACCGATAATGATTTTATCAAGCTCTGCCCCTACCCCAGTAATGATAAAGACATAGGCAACGATTCCGATTACAAAAGACGCCATTATCTCAGAAAAAAATTTAATTCGAATTAACGAGTGAATAAAGATGAAAAAGGCAAAGCCCACTCCACCGGCAACACACGCTGGTAAAAAATCCGTCCAAGTCCCAAGGAACATGATTGTAAAACAGCCACTAGCTATGGCTGCTGAAAAAATTTGAATCCAAATTGGATAGGAAAGATCCTTTTTTGAAAGACCATCTAACTCCCGTTTTGCCTCTTGAAGCGTTAAATCCCCGCTGCTAATTCTGCGCGATATGCTATTTACCAAGGTTACTTTTTCTAAATCTGTAGACCTCTCATTGATTCGTATTAAATTAGTCGGTTCTGCGCCATTTGTTGAAAACATAATCGCAGTTGGTGTTACATAGCTTTGGGACGTTACAATCCCAAATGCTGCGGCCATCCGGTCCATCGTATCCTCTACTCGATACGTCTCGGCCCCACCCTCAAGCATTATTTTACCCGCTAACAGACAGATCTCCACAATTTCACTCTTTTTTTCCATAAAACATCGCTCCGATGGTTAAAAAATTCACATACAGTAAAGCTTATATGAAAGACAACCTCATAATCAACTTAAACTTTGGTAAACATGAGATTAATGGTAATTATTCTGGATTTATGATATATTCATCCATTATAGAGGATGTTCAAAAAGAAACGAAAGAAACAGATTTTTTTGAGCCTTCAGTACAGGATAACGAAAGAGGTTATGGCCGTGGAGAATAATAACGTTTCAAATTTTATTAGGAATATCATAATCGACGATTTAGAAACAGGTAAACGCGATCATGTCGTTACCCGCTTTCCTCCAGAACCAAATGGATACTTACATATCGGACATGCTAAATCGATCGTATTGAATTTTGACCTTGCAGACGAATTCAAGGGCAGAACAAACCTACGTTTCGATGATACAAACCCTTTGAAAGAGGACATAGAATTTGTAAACTCGATTAAAGAGGATGTAAAATGGCTTGGGTATGATTGGGAAGGTCTATTTTTTGCTTCGGATTACTTTGAAGAAATGTACAACCGTGCTGTTTTATTAATCAAAAAAGGCCTTGCGTATGTGGACGATTTAAGTGCAGATGAAATCCGTGAATATCGCGGCACCCTAACAGAGCCTGGAAAAGAAAGTCCTTATCGTGACCGTACAATCGAAGAAAGCCTTGAGTTATTTGAAAACATGCGTGCGGGCAAGTACGAAAATGGTGAAAAAGTATTACGTGCAAAAATTGATATGAAGTCGCCGAACATCAATTTACGTGACCCAGTTATTTACCGAATTTCGCATACGACTCATCATAACACAGGTGATAAATGGTGTATCTATCCTTTATATGCTTTTGCTCACCCTCTTGAGGATGCGATTGAAGGTGTAACCCATTCTGTTTGTACGATTGAATTCGAGGATCAACGTCCTTTTTACAATTGGGTTGTTGAGCATTGTGAAATGGAAAATACACCACAGCAAATTGAATTCGGCCGCATCAATTTAACAAATACCGTAATGAGTAAGCGAAAATTGAAGCAGCTTGTTGAGGAAAACTTTGTGGACGGCTGGGACGACCCTCGCATGCCTACTATTTCAGGGCTTAGAAGAAAGGGCTATACGCCTGAAGCAATTCGTACATTCTGCCGTGAATTAGGGGTAGCGAAAAATAACGGAACGGTTGATACACAAATGCTCGAGCATTTCGTTCGTGAGGATTTAAAGCTAAAGGTACCACGTACAATGGGTATCATTAATCCGCTTAAAGTCGTGATTACGAACTATCCAGAAGGACAAGTGGAAATGCTGGATGCTGAAATTAACCCAGAAAATCCGGATATGGGAATCAGACGAATTCCCTTTTCTCGTGAAATTTATATTGAACAAGAGGATTTCATGGAAAATCCACCGAAAAAGTATTTCCGTCTCTTCCCTGGTAATGAGGTTCGTCTAAAGCATGCGTACTTCATCAAATGTGAAGAAGTGATTAAGGATGAGGAAGGAAATGTGGTTGAGCTTCGTTGCACCTATGACCCTGAAACAAAGAGTGGTACTGGCTTTACCGGTCGTAAGGTAAAGGGTACGATTCACTGGGTTGAAGCAACTCAAGCGGTTCCTGCTGAATTCCGTCTCTATGAGCCGCTTATTTTAGATGCAGAAGAAAATGAGGAAGCAGAAGACAAAACATTCCTCGATTATGTCAATCCAAATTCACTTGCGATTTTGAATGGATTCGTTGAACCTAACATGAAAGATGTGAAACCGCAGGATAAATTCCAATTCTTTAGACATGGCTACTTCAATGTGGACCCTAAACACACAACTGAAGACCATCTCGTCTTTAACCGAGTTGTTTCATTAAAAAGTTCATTTAAATTATAGAAAAAAGACTCGTGCACCCCAATTGGATGTTGCACGAGTCTTCTTTTTGGGTCAAGGGGACAGGTCCCTCGTCCCAAATTTAAGATTGATATTGAACCTGATGTAGATTCGCAAAGATACCGCCTTTTTCAAGCAGTTCATCATGTCCACCTTGTTCAGCAATACCGTCTTCCGTTACCACTACAATGCGGTCTGCATTACGGATGGTTGCCAAACGGTGAGCAATGACAAGAGTAGTGCGATTTTTCGAAAGCTCTGTAAGTGCTTTTTGGATGATTTGTTCAGTTTCTGTATCTAATGCAGAAGTGGCTTCATCCAAGATTAAGATTGGTGGGTTCTTCAAAAACATTCGGGCAATCGCAATCCGTTGTTTTTGGCCACCTGAAAGCTTAAGTCCCCGTTCTCCAACCTGTGTTTCATAGCCATCTGGTAGTCCAGCAATAAAGTCTTCTAAATGGGCGCGCTTTGCAGCTTCCTCTATTTGTTCATCGGTTGCTCCTAGCATCCCGTAAGCAATATTTTCTTTTAATGTTCCTGTAAAAAGGAAAACATCCTGCTGCACAATTCCAATCTGCGAACGCAATGATTGTTTGGTCATTTTACGAATATCCATGCCGTCAATTGATATGGCACCGCCATTAACATCGTAGAAACGCGGAATTAATGAGCAAATCGTTGTTTTCCCCGCTCCAGATGGTCCGACAAAAGCGACCGTTTCTCCTGCATGAACCTTTAGATTAATATCCTTTAAGACAGATCCCTGCTTTTCATCATAACCAAATGTTACATGGTCAAACACGATATCGCCACGGAGGGATGGAACTGCCACTGCATCCTTTGCATCCTCCACCTCTGGTTCCATATCGAGCAGCTCTGTAAAGCGCTTGAAGCCTGCCATACCCTTTGGATAAAGCTCCAATAAGGCACTTATTTTGTCAATCGGTTTAAAAAGAACATTGACATAAAGGACAAATCCAACTAGTTCCCCGTAGGTAAGCTGGTTGTTAAAGCTTAGCCATGCACCGACAACTAGAACGATTAGCACAAACAAGCGTGTCATGAAATAAATACCTGCAGATGTTGATCCCATTACCTTATAAGCACTTAGCTTAGAGCGACGGAATTTGCGATTGTCTACCTTGAACCTAGAAATTTCAAATTCTTCATTTGTGAAGGATTGGACAACACGCGCACCTGCAACACTGTCCTCCACCCGTGCATTGACATCGGCGATATTGCCATACATCGCCTTCCACGCACGATTCATACGAACATTCGAAAATGCAATCAGCCAAATTAAAAATGGCACAACAATAATCGCGATTAAAGCTAGCTTCACATTGATCGTGAGCATAATCCAAAACGCCCCGACAAAGGTCATGATGGCAATGAACAAATCCTCAGGACCATGATGGGCAAGCTCCCCGATATCAAACAAATCATTCGTAATCCGGCTCATAACATGACCCGTTTTTGTGTTATCGAAAAAGCGAAACGATTGCCGTTGCACATGCTGGAACAGCTGCTGCCTCATATCGGTTTCAATATTGATTCCAAGCTTGTGGCCCCAATAGCCCACGATAAATTGAAGACCTGAGCTGACAATATATAAAACTAACAACCCGATGCTCACCCATACGATTGTGGACCAGTTATTGGTTGGCAAGAGTTCATCGATAAACCATTGCACCGCAAGCGGAAAGGCAAGCTCTAAAAGAGCAACAATCACCGCACAGCTAAAATCAATTAGGAACAGCGTCCGGTGCGGCCTGTAATATGTAAAAAAACGTTGAATCATCCTACTCTCTCCTTATGACATATACCTATTTCGAATTATAAGCCGTTTCACCTAAATTTGACAAACTATTTTGCCGTTCGAAATATAATTTTGGGGTTGAGTTGGAGGACAGGCTTACGCTATTCTCTGCTTCATGTATCGTAAGACCCTACTAGAGGCTCTTATTTGTACCTTCATTCGTTTGTCTTAGCCTTAGCGAGGGTATGAATATTGCTTTTTCATACCCTCACTTACTTGCCTTAGCCCGAGTGAGGGTATGATTAACACTTTTTCGTACCCTCACCTGCTTGCCTTAGCCCGAGTGAAGGTATGATTAACACTTTTTCGTACCCTCACTTACTTGCCTTAGCCCGAGTGA
>NZ_JBALOQ010000002.1:0-54175 GCF_036962705.1 Bacillus sp. JJ1562 | reverse complement strand
GCCCGAGTGAGGGTATGATTAACACTTTTTCTCACCCTCACCTGCTTGCCTTAGCCCGAATGAAGATATGATTAACACTTATGCGTACCCTCACTCCCCTACTTATTTGCCCAAGTGAGGGTATGGAATAATGTTAGCCACGTTCACTGCCCCTTGGTACACCCAAACCACTCTCACAGTACAAGATCGTTCCCCGCCCCCATTTCCGAAGTTCCCGGAACCACAAGAACCGTCCCCTTGGTCCCTGAATAGTTATATAGAAATACAAAATGGGATGGTGATCAAAGTGGATATACCAACGATTTTATCGGGGCCAATCCTGCGTCGTGTTGAGCCTTCTCACATCTATATTTGGATTGCATTGAAAAAACAATACAAACTTGGTGCAAAGTTGTATCAAATTGAAAATATAGATGGAACAAATTTTATGTACCAAGAAGTAAATAGTGATTCTGAAACAACCACATTTCAAGCTGGAAAACAACTCTATATTAGCCTGATTAAACTAACACCACATGACACACATTTTCCTGTAAATACACTTCTTGGCTATAATCTCCTGTTTGAAAATAATTCTGAGATTCTTGACCTACAAGATTTCGGACTCCTAGGGAAAGCTCAACCGAATTCCATCACTTATGGGGATCTTCCATTTCCGAGCTTTTTTATCCCGAACCCCTACGAAAAACAAACCAATCTCCTGTATGGGTCATGTCGAAAGCTTCACGGTAAAGGTGAGGATGCTCTTAGTCAAGGAGACGAAGCGATTGAAAGGGACTATTTTGACCTTGAGAAACGACCCAGTACTTTGTTCCTAATGGGTGACCAAATATATACAGACGATGTACCAGATCCAGTTTTCCCAATTATGGCCAATGTCAGCAACAAACTAATTGGCAAACAAGAAAATCTTGAAAAAATTGAACCACGACTTAATGAAAAACCGTTTGAGAAATCATTCTACCAGATTCGCGGAAGGCAATTCATCATGGAGCGATTTTGCAAGTTCACCTCTTCGCACGCTAAAAACCATGCGATGACGTTTGGTGAATATGCTGCTTTATATTTACTTTCATTGTCACCAGAGCTTTGGAATGCATTTACCGACAAAGGTAATTTCCCTTCATTTGAAGAAACCATCAAAGAGGAACAACTCTATTTCATTTTCAAAGAGGAACAGATGGGAAAGCGGAAAAAAGAAGAAAAAATATACGGGAAAGAATATAACGAGCAAGTGGCAGACTTGAACGAAACTTATCAAACTCTTTCAAAGGTTAGAAGATTACTTGCAAACATTTCAACCTATATGATCTTTGATGACCATGATATTACAGATGATTGGAATATTAGCCACGATTGGAAAAACAGTGTTTACCAATCAGATCTTGGACGACATGTCATTGCCAACGGACTTACTGCTTACTTGCTGTTTCAAGGCTGGGGTAATGACCCTAACCAATTTAATCAAATATTTTTACGTAAGATATGGAAATATTGTAATACTTACGATACAACCTCACCTTCACATCATGTGTGGGAGGATTTGCTTTGGAATTTTAACCAATGGAATTTTGTCGCACCAACTAATCCAAAAGCAATTTTCCTAGATACAAGGACACAGCGAAAATATGACCATACACCCCTTGCTGTTTCCCTTGGCCGAAACATTGCAGAAAAGGACCGTCCCCCACAGCTCATTGGCGAGCAAGGCTGGCAGACTGTTACAGATTGTTTATACGCAAGTGACTGGAAAAGTGGAGGACCACTCCTCGTTATTTCCCCAGCGCCAGTCTATGGAATTGGCTTAATCGAATCCTTTCTCAATCAATATATATATCCACTAAAAACAATTGGAGTTCCTGTCACAACAGCATTTGATTTTGAATCCTGGAAATACGACGGGAAAGGCTTTAGTCAACTGCTACACCAGATTAAGGATTGGAACCCAAGTCATTGCTTCATTTTGTCTGGAGATGTGCATTATGCTTCTGCAGTTACAACCAATATTGAATTTCACGATGGCGAAAATCTCTGTATCCACCAATTTACTAGCAGCCCATTGAACAATATGAGTTTTTCCGGAATTCAAGGAGGAGTGATGAAAGCGATTGTGACGATCAATGCAGCGAAGCGAAGAAACAAAGAGATAAACAGGTATTGTAATGAGACCTACGATATCGTAAAGCAAAAAAGAAAGGAGCCTTGTCCGTCCAATTTTACATGGAAAGAAAAAATCAGATATCTTTCAACAAACAATGGCCCCATCATTGAAACTGACAATAACCTCGGACACCTCATCCTAAACCCGGCTGCTGTCAAAAATGAATTGCTGCTGCAAAACAACAACATAATCACCTACGACCCTATTCCTTTCTCAGAAAAAAATAACCCCGTGCTCACCTAAGCACGGGGTACACATTCTTATTTAATTGGCTTTTTCAAGAATCCAACTAACAATGCGGTTACAATGGTTCCAATGATAATCGCAAGGATATATAACATCCAGCTACCTGATACAAAGGGGATCACAAAGATTCCACCGTGTGGGGCAGGTAACCCAATTCCAAACAACATTGTAAGTGCCCCCGTAACTGCAGAACCAATCACTGCAGAAGGGATAACACGTGCTGGGTCAGCTGCTGCAAATGGTATCGCACCTTCAGTAATGAACGATGCTCCCATGAAATAAGCTGTTTTCCCGGCCTCACGTTCTTGTTTTGAAAATTTATTTTTAAAGAGAGTTGTCGCTAATGCTAGCCCAAGTGGCGGTGTCATACCACCTGCCATAATTGCTGCATGAGGTGCATAATTCCCAGCGTCAATCATCGCTATTCCAAAGGTAAATGCAGCCTTATTGATTGGACCACCCATATCAATCGACATCATTCCACCTAAAATTAAACCAAGTACGATTAAGTTTCCTGTCCCTAATCCTTCAAGCCATGAAGTCAATCCATCCATGACAAATTTTAATGGTCCGACTAAAACATACATGACTGCACCTGTTATCAAAATCCCAAAGAACGGGTAAATTAACACAGGCTTAAGTCCTTCAAATGATGATGGTAAACCTGAAAAAACTTTCTTGACTAAAAGCACAGCATAACCTGCTAGGAAACCAGCAATAAGTCCGCCTAAAAATCCAGCTCCACCGGTTGTCGCCATCAGTCCGCCAATCATACCTGGCGCTAAACCTGGACGGTCTGCAATACTCATTGCGATAAACCCTGCTAATACAGGAATCATTAATTGAAAAGCATTCGCACCTCCGATTGTCATCAATGCGCCAGCAATCGGGTTATAAGATGGATCATTGGGGTCAGAAGCATTAATTCCAAATATAAACGAAATCGCAATTAACAATCCGCCACCAACAACGAATGGAAGCATATTAGAAACACCATTCATTAAGTGCTTATAAAATCCGCTTCTCTCTCCACCTTCTGCTTTTTGCTTCGTTGTTTGTTCAGCTTGGTAAATTGGTGCATCTTGGTTTACCGCTCTTGTTAATAACTCTTCAGGTATGCGGATCCCTTGAGCAACCGGCACCTGGATTACTTTTTTACCATTAAAACGAGCCATTTCCACTTGTTTATCTGCAGCAACAATGATAGTAGCTGCTTCATCGATATCTTCCTGAGTAAGTGCATTCTTCACACCTGTTGAACCGTTTGTTTCAACCTTTAAATCAATGTTCATCTCTTTTGCTTTCGCTTTTAGAGCGTCTGCTGCCATATACGTATGGGCAATTCCGGTAGGACAAGCTGTTACCGCAAGAACCTTTTTCTGCCCTTCTTTTTTCTCAACTGGCGCCTCTTCTGCATTTGACTCATTTTCTTTTTCATTAATGACATCTATGAGTTCATCAGGAGATTGGACCTTCATTAGTTTTTCACGAAAACCAACATCCATTAATAACGAAGACAAGCTTGATAATGTTTCTAGATGCTCATTATTCGCTCCTTCACTTGCAGCAATCATAAAAAATAAATGGCTTGGCTGCCCATCTAATGATTCATAATCTATTCCGTTCGTTGAGCGTCCAAATGCAATTGCTGGTGTCTTCACTGCTGCTGTCTTCGCATGTGGAATCGCAATTCCTTCACCGATTCCAGTTGTGCTCTGGCTTTCCCTGGTTAAAATTGCTTGTTTAAATTGTTCTTTATCTTGAAGGCGTCCTGCTTCATCAAGCTTTGAGACTAATTCATCGATAACCTCTTCCTTTGACGTAGAAGAGAGTTCAATTATGATCGTATCTTTCTTTAATAGATCCGTAATTCTCATGCTACATGTTCCTCTCTACAATATTATCAAATACGCCTTGGCGTACTTTTGCCCAGATTTTTTAGGCCCACACGAGGTGGGTCACAAAGACGTTGCCACAGGAAGTGGCGTTCTTAGTCTTTGATCCTATGCCGCGAAAAGTATCCTTTGAAAATCTGTGGCAGCTTGGACTCTATTCAGTAGGGGTTTGAAATCCCTACTGAATAGAGTTCACGTTTACTTTTGAAATCAATTCTTTTATCTTTTCTTCCGTTGCTAATCCTTCTGAATACGCAGTGGCACTGCCAGCAGTTGCCCCAAATCGAAATGCTTCTATTGCATTCTGTGTTTTTGAAAATGAAGCAATAAAACCGGCCACTACCGAGTCACCTGCACCAACCGAGTTAACAAGCTTTCCTTCAGGTATACTTGCAAAATAGACCTCATCTCCCACAAACAGCAAACTTCCCTTGTCCGCCATTGAAACGATGACATGCTCTGCTCCCATTTCGATAAGCTTTTTCCCATAAGGAATGGCTTCTTCTGCATTTTTTATCTCAACGCCAAATATTTCGCCAAGCTCATGATGATTCGGTTTGATTAAAAACGGTTTATAAGGAAGCACCTCGACCAATAAGTCTTTTGTGGCGTCAACAACAATCTTCACTTCTTTATCTTTTACTTTTTCGGCAACTTGTTGATACAAAGTGGAGGGTAACGATGACGGGATACTTCCCGCGAGCACCAACACATCCCCTTTTTGTAGCTGATTAAACTTCTCTAAAAGTTGCTCAAGATCGGCGGATGTGATTTTTGGTCCTGCCCCATTTATCTCAGTCTCCAAATTTGAATGAAGTTTCACATTGATTCTAGTGTCGCCTTCAACAGTAACAAAATCTGTCTTGATGTTCTTTTCAGTTAAGGTATCACCCAGAAACTTACCTGTGAAACCGCCAACAAATCCTAAGGCAACGCTACTTAATCCGACATTTTGTAAAACAGTGGAAACATTAATTCCTTTTCCACCAGGACTCTTCTGATCATTTTTTATGCGATTTAGTTCCCCTACCTTAAAATCATCCAGCTCAATAAAATAATCGATAGAGGGATTTAATGTAACTGTGTAAATCATGTTGTCACGACCTTTATGTTGATATGATCCCGATAAGATGTCAGTTCATTTTTTGCTAGGCCATCATCTGTTATTAAAACGGCATCCTTTAATGATGAAATTTTTGAAAATGAAACCTCATTGAATTTTGTGTGATCAGCTAAAATAAACCTTTCCTTCGCTAAGCCCATTGCCGTTTGTTTAATTAATGCCTCTTCAGGATCAGGGGTTGTAAAGCCGTACTTCAAATCAATCCCATTCACCCCTAAAAAGCATAGATCAAACCGGTAAAGGTTTAAGCTCGATAAAGCTCTACTTCCGATCATCGCTTTCGTTTGTGGTTTGATAATACCACCAATAAGATAGGTTGCTATTCCTTTTTCAAGCAGTGGCTCAATTAAATTTACGCCATTCGTCACTACCGTAAGTCCATCGTAGTCAAGAAATGGAATGAGTTCCTGTGTAGTCGTCCCCGCATCTAGATATAAAGAGTCTCCCTCTTTAATGAACTGGGATGCAAATTTAGCGATCGCCATTTTTTCTTTTATATTCTTTGCTTTTTTTTCTATATAACTTAGCTCAGTACGATTGCCTTGTACAAGAGCTGCTCCACCATGGACCCTTTTTAATTTATTTTCATTTTCAAGCTGCACTAGATCACGACGTATCGTTGATTCCGATGAATTCGTTCTATCAATCAGCTCCTGAAGTTTCACAACACCATGTTCCTTTAGTAACAACAAAATAAGCTGATGTCTTTCTGGAGTTAACATCATGTCACTTCCTTAATGGATTGTATCCTCATTATATTGAAACCTTTTTCACAAATCAACCAAAAACATTCATTTCCATTCAAATTCATCCAAAAGAAGATTTTCCCTTTTTCTTCACATTTCTTTGTTTTAATTATTAATGTCTATAATTTGATACAAATTAAAATGGGAAGCCCTTTTGCTAGGCTCCCCATCAATCGACAATTTCCTCCTATTTCCGAGGAAATACAACGATGCTCAATATTGAAATTTGTCTAAAAATGAGAAATAGTCTTTTAAAAATTCATAGAAGATTTGTTCTGTTGGAAGCAATTTTCTCTCTTTGGGAATAATAACACCTACTGAACGAGTTACCTCCGGATGAACAACTGGGATT
Source organism: Bacillus sp. JJ1562 (assembly GCF_036962705.1). Lineage (NCBI taxonomy): Bacteria > Bacillati > Bacillota > Bacilli > Caryophanales > Bacillaceae > Bacillus > Bacillus sp. JJ1562. The sequence continues at coordinate 47,652 of NZ_JBALOQ010000002.1, read as the reverse complement.
TTCACGGTAGAATGTGGTATATTCTCAATTAATGTTACTTCGGGAATAATTGTTATTCCGAGTCCTGCTGAAACGAGTCCCTTAATCGCGTCGATATCCTCTCCTTCAAAGGAAACTGTTGGCTGAAACCCAAGCTGATTACATGCTTTAACTATGATGTCTCGTAAGACAAATCCATTTGGAAATAATACGAACTGCTCTTCTTTTAACTGACTAAGACTCAAAGACTTATTTACTGCTAGTGGATGTGAGCGATGCAAGAGTGCCGCCATTTTATCAGTAAACAAGGTAGTACCTACGATTTTCTTTTCCTGGTTTGGCACTGGTCCTAGCAATGCCATATCAATTTCACCCGTTTTCACCCGCTCGACTAACGAATAGTAATTACCTTGCGACAAGGAAAACTTCACTTCTGGATGGCGGTCTCGAAATGCCGATACAACTGTTGGAAGTGTATGAGCAGCTAGGCTACTTGGAAATCCAATCCGAATCGTCCCGCGTTCTGGGTCCAAATACTCTTCAATCTCACGTTTTGCATTATCCAATACATTTAATGCTTGCTCGACATGATCTAAAAAAACTCTTCCGATTGGCGTTAATTTCACATTTCGTCCATCCCGTATAAATAAATCCACACCTAATTCAGCTTCTAAATTGAATAACTGCCGGCTCACCGCCGATTGCGCAATATGCATTGAATTTGCCGCTTCCGTCACATGTTCTCGCTTTGCAACTTCAATAAAATAGGTCAGTTGTCTGAGTTCCACTGGGCTTCCTCCTCGATTCATCTAATTTCGGCATCGTTTATATCTTTTATTAATATTGTTTAGATTAATTATTCATTATAAAATAGTTAATATCAAGAATTTACAGATAAAAATGTGTCCGTTGGTTTAAAAAATTTATAGCAAAGAAAGGGTGAATGTACACGATGGCTATGATCGAACAGTCTATTCCTGTACCAGAGTTAAAACAAGCAACCGATTATATGAACAAAGTATATGAGGAGGTTAAGAAGAGAAATCCTCATGAGCCAGAGTTTCATCAGGCGGTGAAGGAAATTTTCCTTTCGCTTGTACCTGTATTTGCTAAAAATCCAAAATATATGAAGCATGCTATTTTAGAAAGAATCGTTGAACCGGAAAGAATGATTACATTCCGTGTACCTTGGGTAGATGACCAAGGCCAAATTCATGTGAATCGTGGCTATCGTGTTCAATTTAACAGTGCGCTTGGCCCGTATAAAGGCGGATTGCGTTTCCATCCTTCCGTTAATGCAAGCATCATTAAATTCCTCGGCTTTGAACAAATCCTAAAAAACTCTTTAACTGGTCTACCAATTGGTGGAGGTAAAGGTGGATCTGACTTTGATCCAAAAGGAAAATCTGACAATGAAATCATGCGCTTTACGCAAAGTTTTATGACAGAACTAACTAGACATATCGGTCCCGATATCGATGTTCCAGCTGGGGACATCGGTGTAGGTGCAAGAGAAGTTGGCTATATGTTTGGTCAATACAAAAGACTACGTGGTAGCTTTGAAGCTGCTGTATTTACAGGAAAAGGTCTTGGTTATGGCGGGAGCTTAGTCCGTACAGAAGCAACAGGCTACGGTACTGTTTACTTCGTAGAGGAAATGCTTAAAGAACAAGGTCTTTCTTTCGAGGGAAGCACAGTTATCGTTTCTGGTTCTGGTAATGTTTCTATTTATGCAATTGAAAAAGCTCAACAGCTGGGAGCAAAAGTTGTTGCATGTAGTGATTCAAACGGTTATATCTATGATGAGAATGGTCTAAACCTAGAAACAGTTAGACGCATTAAAGAAGTAGAACGCAAACGTATTAAAGAATATGTGTTAGAACATCCAGAGGCAGAATATGTTGAAGACTGCTCAGGAATCTGGTCGATTCCTTGTGATATCGCATTACCATGTGCAACTCAAAATGAAATTGATATTGAATCTGCACAAACATTAATATCAAATGGAGTTAAAGCAATTGGTGAAGGTGCAAACATGCCATCCACAATTGAAGCGATTGACATATTCGTAGAAAGTGATGTCCTCTTTGGACCTGGTAAAGCCGTTAATGCTGGTGGAGTTGCTGTTTCTGCCCTTGAAATGTCACAAAACAGCATGAGACTTTCTTGGTCATTTGAAGAAGTCGACAGCAAACTACAAGATATCATGGCTTCCATTTACCGCAACAGTATGGATGCTGCTGAAGAATACGGCCATCCTGGTAACCTAGTGTATGGTGCTAACATCGCTGGCTTCATAAAAGTCGCAGATGCAATGATTGCTCACGGTGTAATCTAATTAAGAAAAGCGCAAGGCGCCTGTCTATCGGCGACAAGCACATGACGAGCCCTAACAGAAGGCCCATTTTGCCTTCAGAAGTGATTGGCTTGTGACCTCGAGCCGATGGTACCTGGAGCTAGACATCAAACAAAACGCTGTTTTCCTTAATGGAAAGCAGCGTTTTTTCATATCTCAAAAAGCTAAAAAGCACATGCCCCTCAAACTGGAACATGTACTTTTTAGTTATTAACCCTCTAATAATAAATCTTCTGGATCTTCTAATAGTTCTTTTACTTTCACAAGGAATCCTACAGCATCTTTACCGTCGATAATTCTATGGTCATAGGATAGTGCTACATACATCATTGGACGTACTTCAACTGTGTCATTATTATCTACAACAACAGGACGTCTTTGGATTTTGTGCATTCCTAGAATACCAACCTGAGGTGCGTTAATTATTGGTGTTGAATTAAGAGAACCGAATGTACCACCATTTGTGATTGTGAACGTACCACCTTGAAGGTCATTTAAACCTAATTGGTTGTTTCTCGCTTTTTCAGCTAGGCGTCCAATTTCAGCTTCAATACCTGCAAAGCTTAATGTGTCAGCATTACGTACAACCGGTACCACTAATCCTTCTTCTGCAGAAACGGCAATACCGATGTCATAGAATTTTTTAAGTAGAATTTCGTTTCCTTGAATTTCAGCATTTACAAATGGATATGCCTTTAATGCACCGATAACAGCTTTCGTAAAGAATGACATGAAACCAAGTTTTACACCATGCTTTTTAAAGAAAGCATCTTTGCGCCGAGCTCTTACATCCATAACAGCAGTCATGTCGACTTCGTTAAATGTTGTCAGCATTGCAGCTGTATGCTGTGCTTCAACAAGACGTTTTGCGATTGTTTGACGACGTCTAGACATTTTAATACGTTCAACACGTGGATCGTCATTTACCACTGGTGCTGCTGCAGGTTGTTTTTCTGCAGGTGCTGGTGTTGGTGCCGCTTGTGCTTGCTTATAAGCTTCTATTCCTTCAACACGAACACGTCCAAGTGGATCTTTGTACGGAACTTCGTTTAAGTCAATACCAAGCTCTCTTGCTCTTTTTCTAGCAGCAGGTGAAGCAATTGCTTGCTTGCCTTTTTCCCCAGCTGATTCAGCTACAACTGACTCTTCTTTTGCTTCTGGTGCTGCAGCTTGAGGCTCTTCAGCCAGTGTTGCTTCTGGAGCTGGAGAAGCAGCGCTTGATTCTGAACCATTTTCATCAAGCTTTGCGATCACTTGACCTACTTCAACATTATCACCAGGCTGGAATAAGAATTCCTTAATAACCCCTGTGTGTTCACTGTTAATTTCAACGTTTACTTTATCCGTTTCAAGTTCAGCGATTGATTCACCTTTGTTAACCAACTCGCCTTCTTTTTTTAACCATTCAACAATTGTTCCCTCTGTAATGGACTCAGCTAATTCCGGTACTTTCACTTCGATCATTGCTGATTCCCTCCTTTGTCTGTTAGCAATGCATCTTGCATAATCCAAGCTTGTTCTTGTTTATGAATATCTGGGTCTCCTGTAGCTGGACTTGAACGCTTCGGTCTACCTACATAATCTAATGTAATTTCCTCAGATAAAATGTCCATTAATACCGCATGTAGTGCTGGCCATGCCCCCATATTCTTAGGCTCTTCTTGAACCCAAACAACCTCTTTTAGGTTTGGATACTGGCTAACTAAGTCTTCTAGCTCTTTCTTAGGGAATGGATACATTTGTTCCACTCTTGCAATATGCAGGCTTTGTGCATGTTCAACAGGTAAATTAGCTGCTTCTGTTGCTAGATCGATTGCAACTTTACCAGAACAAAGTATTAAGCGAGTTACTTTCTCTTTCTCAGTTCCCATTCCAGGCTGCTCAAGCAGAGGCTTGAAGCTTCCATTTGTTAAATCAGCTAGTGATGAAGCTGTTTGTGGGTGACGAAGGAGACTCTTTGGAGTCATTACGATCAGTGGTCTTGCTTCATCAGTTGAAGTAAGCAATGATTGTCTTCTTAATAAATGGAAGTATTGTGAAGCGCTTGTTACGTTCGCAACGATCCAGTTATATTCCCCAGCTGCATTTAAGAAACGTTCCACCCTACCACTTGAGTGCTCTGGCCCTTGTCCTTCATATCCATGTGGTAATAGCATTACAAGACCTGATTTTTGTCCCCATTTCGCATGACCGGAAGAAATGAACTGGTCAATAATTGGCTGTGCAACGTTCACAAAGTCACCAAACTGTGCTTCCCAAAGGACAAGCGCATTCTCGTCTTGGACACTATAACCGTATTCAAATCCAAGAACAGCAGTTTCAGATAATGGGCTGTTATAGATCGAGAATGAAGCTTTAGCTTCTGGGATATTGTGTAATGGGACATATTTTTCATTAGTTTCATAGTCATTTAATGCGACATGACGATGAGCAAATGTTCCTCTTTCACTATCCTGACCAGTTAAGCGAACTGTTTTTCCTTCTGCAAGAACCGATCCGAATGCTAGTGTTTCAGCCAATGCCCAGTCTACTTTATTGTCTTCATCCAGTGCAGTTTCACGGCGTTTTAAAATACGCTCAAGCTTTGGATAAACAGTTAAGGATTGTGGCCATTGTAACATTCCTTTATTCATGCTGCGTAAAAGTTCAACAGGTACTGTTGTATCAAATTCTGGAATAGCAGATAAAGCTTTCGGCTTCTTCGGCTTCACACGCTCTTCATTCTCCACAAAATCATCATAAATCGATTGAAGACTTTGCATAAATTCTTCACGTTTACCAGTAAGCTCCTCAGCTGTCATTACGTTCTCAGCAACCAACTCTTGACCGTATTTATCTGCAATAACAGGGTGATTTGTAATCTTCTTGTACAATAATGGCTGTGTTACGCTTGGGTCATCCATTTCGTTGTGACCAAAACGTCTGTAACCAACTAAGTCAATTAAGATATCTTTTTCAAAACGCTTGCGGTACTCGTACGCAAAGTGAATCGCTGAAAGACAAGCTTCTGGATCGTCTGCATTGACTCGTATGATTGGAATTTCGTATCCCTTCGCGGGGTCACTCGCAAAACGAGTTGAGCGAGAATCTGTATTATTTGTTGTAAAACCAACCATATTATTGGCAATGATATGAACGGAACCGCCAGTTTCATAGCCTTTTAATCTGCTTAGGTTCAATGTTTCAGTTACAACACCTTCACCAGGGAATGCCGCATCACCATGGATAAGAACACTGATAGCGCTTTGCTTATCCTGTACAGGGTAGCCAGCTTTTCTTGTGTTGTCCTGAGCTGCACGAGTAATCCCTAACACAACTGGATTTACGAACTCCAAGTGGCTTGGGTTGTTTGCTAGATTGATATGAGTTGTATGTTCTTTAGGTCCTTTGAAACTTCGGTCAGCCCCTAAGTGATACTTCACGTCTCCAGACCAACCGTAGTTAATTCCTCTTGAGCCTTCGGATGGAATTAAATCTTTATTCGGTGAATGGTGGAACTCAGAGAAAATCAATTCATAAGGCTTTTGAAGAACATGCGCCAACACATTTAATCGGCCGCGGTGAGCCATACCGATCATGATATTGTCGGTGCCATCACTACTGCCTTCTTGAATTAAGCGTTCAAGCATTGGTACGAGCATATCTAATCCTTCGATTGAGAAACGCTTTTGACCAACGAATGTTTTGTGTAAGAACTTCTCAAAGCCATCGACATTCATAAGTCGCTCTGCAAGCTGTTTCTTTTCATCAGCGGTAAGCTTTAAGCCTATTCCATTGATTTCAACCTGCTGACTTAGCCATTGTCTTTCATCTTCAGCATCAACATGTCCAAATTCATAAGCAATGGTCTGCGTATAAACCGCTTTTAAATGCTCATAGGCATCCCATCCAGTTTGAACAGTTGGAGGAGCTTCCTCCCAAATATATGTCGCTGGAATGTCCATTAAATCTTCTTTCGTGAGGTTATAGTAACCAGGCTCTAAAAAGCTTGTATCTGGCTTCGGTCTAGTGCGAAGCGGATAAATATCAGCTGCTAAATGCCCATATGCACGAATGCTTTTAATTAATTTTCCTCCAGATGTAATAGTCTTGATTGTCTTCGGTGAGATACCCCCACGTACTAGTTCTGCTGTTGCTGCTTGCTCATCTGCTGGTGGTGGTCCAAGTTCCTCGAAAAGCGCTTTCACAGATGGGTCTACTGAACTTGGATCATTCTTGTATTTTTCATACATGTCAAAGACATAACCCATGTTCGGGCCATAGAATGACTCCCACACATTGTTCCTTAGTTGATTATTCATTTTAAATTAGCCTCCATATTACACTTTGTAATATTCACATAGACAAATTGTGTTCCATAGAACTATGACTTCTACCCATACTATACCCCATTTCCAGTTAATTTCTAGTAAAATGCTTACATTGGAAATTACTAAAAATAAACCCGAAAACTTAGGCAAAATAAGAGTCATTATATAGTCATAATTCTGATTAAATATGTTATTCTTATCTTATAGTTGAAAGCAGAAAGTTTCCTTGATATAAATCAAGTTTTCGAAGGAATTTTAACTTTATTCAGCAGAAGTGGGACTTCTGCTAAATAAAGTTAAAACCTCCGGCGGATGCCACGATTTTTTAGAGGAAACTTTTCGAGCAAACTCGAAAAAAATCAGGCACAAATACGCAAAGGCGTATTTGATCTAAAGAAAATATTATGATTTTAAAATAACATAAACTGAAGTCTCTATTGTAGTACAACATTCCACTTGAAGTAAAGGAACCGTTAGAAAAGTCAGTTTAGACTTCGGCCAATCTGGCATAAGCGCCTAGCACCTCGAGGTCAAATAACCTGTGGCAGCCTTTAGTCGACGTTCCTTATCCATATGGCGCTTATGCTTTTTAAAAAGGTAGGTAAACTAAAGTACAACAAGAGTCCGCATTTTATGGGCATTTTGAAAGGAGAAAAAGTGTTCTGTATGATTAGCAGTCCACATGATCCAAGCAACATTCGTCTGGTACCTATTTTTCAAGGTTTAAATGAAAAGGAAATGGATCTTTTACAAAAGGTCATTCAAATTCGAGATTACCCTAAAGGAGATGTGATTTTTAGAGAAGGTGATCCTTCCGACACTCTGTATATTATCGGTGAGGGCATTATTAAAATCACAAAAGTGGCTGAGGATGGAAAGGAACAAATTGTTCGCCTCCTATTCCCTGATGACTTTTTTGGTCAATCCGCCATGCTCCAATCAGAAAATCATTATGCAAATGCGGTGGCAATTAACGATACCGTTATCTATACCATTCAGAAACAGGACTTTTTGAATATATTAGAGCGCAATCATAAAATGGCGCTTCGCTTCATGCGGGCATTAAACGAGAGAATTTATCAAGCCGACGAGTGGATGAGTTTACTGAGCTTAATGGAGGTCGAACAACGTTTAGCAAGTGTACTCCTCTTGTTCAATAACCGAGTACGCTCCAAGGATGGTCGATTTAAGCTTCCTATAACAAAAAAGGTTTTGGCGTCTTTGATCGGCACAACACCTGAAACCATTAGCCGAAAATTTGTCAAATTCATTTCAGAAAAACTTATTGAGGTAAACGGTCAACGGGATATTCACATCCTCGATCTTGAAGGCGTAAAAAAGAAGGCAAAAACATTGTGAAATTGTAAACCCACATTCGAAATGTGGGTTTTTTGTTTTAAAAAGCGCCCGACCATCATCAGTCGGGCGCTTCTATTATCAAAATGACACATATTGACGTGGGTTCACTGCATTTGAGTGTCCACCACTGTATTGAGTTGGACTATACGGTCCGTTATAGATTTCAAAATGAAGATGTGGACCGGTTGAGTGGCCTGTATTCCCCATGTAGCCGATCAATTGACCTTGTTCCACTCGGTCATACTGACCAACAAAACGTTGATCTAAATGTGCATACACAGTAGTCATTTGACGCCCATTGATATAGTGGGTAATCATGATGACATTTCCATAGCTGCTTTCAAGGCGTGAGCGCGTAACAGTACCGCCTGCTGACGCATAAATTGGAATGTTTCCTGGTCGACCGCCTTTACCAATATCAATCCCGAAATGCATGCTTCCCCAACGCATTCCAAATTCGGATGTGACCCGTCCTGTAGTTGGGTTAATAAACCCTCCATTGTTTATAACAGGCGGTGGTGTTTGGGGTAATGGAGGCGGTGTTCTTCCTTCAGCTTCAGCCTTTTTCCGTTCCTCTTCAGCTCTTTGCCGTTCTTCTTCAGCTTTTCTTCGCTGCTCCTCAAGCTCTGCTTGTCTTTTGTTCCAAGCATCGATTTCCATCTGAATCGCCTTTTCCTGAGCGGCTAATAATTCTCCGACATCCTCTAATGCATGGAGCTCCTCATGCATCTTTTGCTCCTCGACCTCTAACTGAGCCATTACTTTATTTTGTTCTTGAATTTGAGCTTGTAGCTGGACCTCTAATCGATCAAGTTCCTTCAGCTGTTCTTCCTGCTGAACAAGTAAGGTTTTTACCTCACCTTTATTTTCTTCGAGTTGTGTAATGTCTGCTTCATGTTCTTTCATGATTTCACGGTCAGCTTGTACAAATGTAGATACTGCACTAACCCGGTTGATGAAGTCATTAAAGCTTTTAGCACCTAGTAACACATCCACATAACTAACCACTCCACCGCTTTGCTGGAGGCTACGCATACGTTCTTTGATAAGCTCGTCCCGCTTGTGGATTCGTTCCTCAAGTACTTTCATTTCCGCTTCAAGGCGCTCAATTTCATCCTTCGTTTCTTGGATTTGTGCTTTTGTGCCATCAATTTTGCCACGTGTATCACCTACCGCAACATCAAGTCGTTTAATTTCTTGTTCAACACCGACTTTTTGCTTTTTGATTTCACCGATAGCATCTTCTTTTTGAATGATTTCAGAATCTAGCTCAGATTTCTTTTCCTGTACTTCTTTTTTCTCATTCTCAAGCTCTTCATTTTTCTGAGTCGCTAATGCAGGATTAGGCATTGCCGTCAATAAACTTCCGAGTCCTATTGATATACCTATTCCGATCATAAGGAGTTTTCCTTTCAACCGATAGCATCTCCCTTCTACCAACCTAGCAATCTATCATTTTCAATGGATAGAAAAAACATTCATTTCCCACCATAAATATCATATTTTGCTACATATTCTCATGTTTTGTATTATAACATAAAAAATTGTCTTAAAACGTCAAAGTAATATTACAATTTCATTTCATAATCTATTGAAAATACCGGGTTTCTTAAAGATTTTTCGACAAACCGTAAGACCTGTGAAAGCTAGAACTTTCGACAAGCATCACTACCACTTGTCGAAGTATAGCACAAAAAAACTCACCTAAGTAGATGAGCTTAATTTCCTATTTCCCTACACATTATTTTAGGCGTTTGCCTGAACGTAAAATGGATCTCTCAACTAATACATTCATCGCGTCAATACTATGCTTTGCGGCTTCATCACCTAATTTGATGCAGGATAATTCCGTACATGCCAAAATGACCATTTTACACTTTTCTTTTTCTACAAGATGCATGATTAACTCTTCAAGTTCACTAGAATCAACATCGAGGTCACTTTTGACATTGTTATAAATGATGTCCATGACCTTTCCTTGTAAGGAGTCATTCGGGGTTAATAGTTCAAGCTTATACTTTGTACAAACATCCGCATAGATTCCACTGCGTATCGTCCCGTTTGTAGCAAGAATTCCAATCCTTGCACCCTCCCCATACATATCATGGATATCCTTAATCGTTTCTTCAACCATATTGATAATCGGGATCTTTGTCATCTTTTGCAGCTCATCGTAAAAATAATGAGATGTGTTACAAGGAATGGCAATGTTTGCAACCCCTGCTGCTTCAAGCAGTTTAAAATCACTTTTAATGGCATCTATAAACGTTTCACCTGTATTTGTAAGGATTGCATGGGTTCGGTCCGGAAGAGTTGCATGATTAAGAACAACCATATTAAGATGGTCTTGGTCCTTATGAGCCTCTGTTTGGTTGACAATTTTATCAAAGAAAACAGAGGTTGCTTTTGGGCCCATGCCACCGATAACACCTAATGTTTTTTGTTCCATGTTTTCACCTACTTCACTGTCATTGCATGACTCCCTAAGTCCTCATAGCTTGCAAAAAAGGCATCTGCATCATATATGATTTGTCCCTGCAATGGGTCCATTACGTGCACCGTATCGCCTACATAGCCATTTAGGACAACTGAATGTAAGTTTGTCGGCGCATCGAATTTTGTATTAGTGTCATGAATATTCCAAGAATAATTCACTTTCTTCTCACTTAAATCTAAAGTTACCCAAACCACTACTGGGTTACCCTCTTCAAGCTCCATCATGATTTCCTCACGAGAACTCCCACTTAAGTCTACAGGTTCTAATTCAGCTCCTACCTCGCCTAAGTACGTTTTAGCCGCTTGTACAATCGGAGGTGCATAGGAAAAGAATCCACTCCACTGCCTTGGGTTTCCCGCATATGCCTTATGTGGATCTGGCCCATACAATACGTTGTTGATTGTTGTAAAGGGCTCCTTCTGCAAATAATTGTCAGCCATGTCTAATTTGGTTACATGATAGCCATGGAAATTTAATATCGAGGTTAACGATGTAATTTCACAGCCATTTGGCAACTCGGGTAACTGGAGTACCTTTTCAACTGGAATAAATACTTCAATTTTACCGTTCGTTACTTCACGATATGGATTGGTTTCCTGGGCATACACAGTTGAGTGCTCAGAAAACGCTCCATTTGTTCCAGAAAGTACACTTTTAGTAATTCCCTTAACGGTTTCAACATTCATTAATAAATAAATGACACATATGAGGTTCAAAAATAATAGACCACTTACTATTTTTTTCACTTCTATCTGCCCCTTTTTGAAACAAATACGCCTTGGCGTATTTGCGCCAAGATTTTTAAGGCCCACACGATGTGGGTCACAAAGACGTTGCCACAGGACATGGCGTTCTTAGTCTTTGATCCTAAGCCCGATAAGCTTCCTTTGAAAATCTGTGGCATCCGCCGGAGGCTTAACTTTATTCAGCCGGTGTTATGAACCACCACGCAAATTTATACTCTTTGCTTTCTTCCCCAAACTATACCAGTAGAGGACATCTACTGAATAAAGTTAGAAAACCACTAGAAACCATGTATATGTGGAAAAACAAATTTTATAACTCAATGAAAAATTTCTTATACCATACAAGGAATACATAGACCGTATAGATGTTTCTTGCATAGTTATGTCTTCCATGGTAATGGTCATCAAGGTATTTCATAAGCTCATCTGTTTGGAAGAATTCTTTTGCAATATCAGACTCGAACATTTCTTTTACGATCTTATAGTATTTCTCTTCGCGAAGCCAGTGTCTCATTGGAACTGGGAATCCAACCTTTTCACGATTAGCCCATTCCTCTGGCAGCACCTTTTTAGATGCAGCACGAAGAGCATATTTTGTATCAATGTCGTTCACTCGTAAATTAGTAGGGATGTTAGAAGCCATTGACATAACTTCTTTATCTAAAAATGGTACCCGTAATTCAATAGAGTGAGCCATACTCATTTTGTCTGCTTTAAGGAGGATATCTCCTGGTAACCAAAGTTTGAGGTCAAGATACTGCATTTTTGTTACATCATCTTTTCCTTTAACCTTATCATACACTTTTTTCGTAATACTTTGTATGGAAGGGCCTTTTTGATAATCATCTTTTAAAACCTTGCGAGCGTCCTCTTCCTCAAAAATTCTCGCTTGGCCAATGAATTTTTCCTCTACCGGTTGGCCACCCTTTACAAGGAAGTTTGTGATTTTGTTTTTTGGCAGTGCAGCACTAATCCCAGAAATCATACGACGGATCCCAAATGGAATCTTTTCGTATTTTTCTAGCTTTCCAGAACTTTGGTACCAGACATATCCACCAAAGATTTCATCTGCACCTTCACCAGAAAGAACAACCGTTACATGTTCACTTGCTAATTTCGATAAAAAGTACAATGGAACGGATGATAGGTTTGATTGTGGCTCATCCATGTGATATTGGATCGTAGGCAGCATGTCAAAGGCCTGCTCTGCCGTCATCAGTTCTTTATAGTTTTCAATTTCAAGGATATCGGATAGATCCTTGGCTAAGTTTGTTTCATTGAAGATTCCCTCATAATCCTGGAATCCTACAGAAAATGTTTTATTTGGCATTAATAAAGCCGTGATATAACTTGAATCAACACCACCTGAAAGGAAGGAACCAACCTTTACATCACTAATTTTATGGTATTTCACAGATTCCTTTAAGGTATTGTTAATTTCTTCAATATAGTGGTCCAGCCCTTTATCTTCGGCATTAAAATCAATATCCCAATAAGGCTTGATTTCAATATTCCCTTTTTTATAGAGCATGTAATGACCAGGCTTTAATTTATAAACACCTTTGAAGAATGTCTCATCGAGCACTGAATATTGGAAGGTTAAATAAGGCTTAATCGCATCTTTATTTAGCTCCTTCTTAAAAGCTGGCTGTTTTAAAAACGACTTGATTTCAGAGCCGAAAATAAGAGAGTTATCTGTTGTATTTTGGGTATAGTATAAAGGCTTAATCCCAAAGATATCACGTGCAAAAAACATCGATTCATTGTTTTTATCCCAAATCGCAAATGCAAACATCCCGCGGACCTTTTGTAAAAGGTCAACCCCATATTCTTCATAAGCATGGATAACAACTTCACTGTCAGAACCGGATTTGAAAATATGGCCTTTTTCAATCAAATCCTCACGAAGCTCTTGATAATTGTAGATTTCACCATTGAAAACTAAGACACAGCTACCATCTTCATTGAGCATCGGCTGGCTTCCTTCATCAGATAAATCAATGATGCTTAGGCGGCGAAAGCCTAAGGTTGCATGATCGTCTGAAAAATAGTTACCACTATCAGGACCTCTATGAATAATCGTGTCCATCATATCATTTATTACTTGTACTTTATCTATTTCAAGTTTTGAGTCAGCAAAACCAACGAAGCCACACATAGTTTATCACCTTTTTATTTTTATAAATTTTCTAGTTGACTGTAATTTGAGTTTGTTTTTCCGTTCATTAGCTATTAGTTCCTTCACAATCTCTTTTTCATTAAACGGAATTTCCTGATTGCCAATTACCTGTGCAGTTTCATGGCCTTTTCCTGCAAGAAGGATAACATCCCCGTCTTGACTGTTTTCAATTGCATATTTAATCGCTTCTCGACGATCTATTTCTACATGATATTGCCCATTAACCTCATTCATGGATTCTACTATTTCTTTCACAATTAAATTAGGATCCTGCTCCTTCGGATTATCAGAGGTCACAATCGATAAATCTGCATATGTGGCTGCAACTTTCCCCATCGCACTTCTTTTATCACTACCATCTTTTCCGGGTGCTGCATAAACACCAAAGACCACAATGAGTCTACCTTTCGTATAAGGCCTTAAAGTTGAGAGTGCTTTTTCTAAACTATCTTCTGTGTGAGCAAAATCAACGACAACCTTTCTACCTTTATCTTGGTAGATGACCTCAAGCCTTCCTCTTATTCCCTTAACAGCATCCATTCCTTCTTGAATATCTTCCAATGAAATATGATTGGTGTATGCACAAGCGATAGCTGCTAAACTATTATACACATAAATGACACCTGGTATATTTACTTTTATACCTATTGAACCAGTTGGCGTATTTAATTGAAAAGTGCTGTAGTCTGCATAAAAATGAAGATCGGTTGGGTATATGTCTGCTTTCTGATTGATACCATACGTAATAATGGATTTATTCGAGTCTTTTACCCTATCCATTAGTCTTCTTCCATATGAATCGTCTACATTAATAATTAAATGATCTTGGGCTAAATCAAAAAGCTTAGCCTTTGCGTTAAAATACTCTTCCATGTTTTTATGAAGCTCTAAGTGATCGGGCGTTAAATTCGTAAAGATGGCCGTATTAAAATTGCTATAGGCTACACGATTTAAGTCTAGCGCATGAGAGGAAACTTCCATTATGCAATCATCAATACCTTCATCTACCATCTTTGAAAATATCCCCTGTAAATTTAATGATTCAGGAGTCGTATTTTTATTTTCAAAATGCCTATTGTTTATTATAGTACCCATTGTTCCTATCAGACCAATGGATTTTTTTGCCTGTTCGAAGATAGATTTAACAAAATAGGTTGTAGATGTTTTACCATTCGTTCCTGTAATCCCAATAAGATTTAATTTTTCAGTTGGATTATCGTAAAAGTTTGCAGCAATTCTAGCTAACGCTAATCTTGTATCCGAAACCTTGATGATTGTCACATAATCCTCAAGCCAAATATCTCTCTCAACAATAATGACAGATGCACCTTTTTTAATGGCTTTTTCAATATAGTCATGACCATCAACTGTGAATCCTGATATGGCAACAAAAACACCGTTCATTGTTACTTCCCTAGAATCAAAAGCAATGGAGGTCACATCTACCTCAAGACTTCCCTTTATTTCGGTATAATCCAGATTACTTAAAATTGATTTTAAATGCATTGTTATCCACTCCAATTAATGACCTTAACTTACCCGCATTATTTCTTAATTTTCTTTAGTAGCTTTTTGGAAATTATACCGGCATATGAAAACGCAGGCTTCGGATCCTTCCAATCCCAGATCGCATATGCCTTCGGTTTAAAGAAGGACTTAATGACCTGTGCCTTCGTTAATTGACCCGTTTTTAAATAACCCTTTATTGCGTAGAAGTCTTCATACGCATACCAAAAGACCAGATTCGTGTCGTGTTCAATCGCTTTAGGTGGTAATGGATTACCTGTTAGTTCACGATATGTGATATATGGGAAGTTAAGCCCAACCTTGTATAACAAACTGTTCAAGTTGGTTATTCTTACATTTAGTTCAATTAAGTAATACTTACCCGTTTCTGAATCCTTTTTAAATTCTATTTCTACAAAGCCTTTAAATCCAATTGCTTCTAAAAACTTAGAACCGATTTCATAAAGCTCTGGTACATATTTCTGTCCAGTATACACAGATGCACCAAAATTTATAGGGTATTGACGGTATTTCTGACAGGTCATCCAGTGTGTTACCTTTGCTTCTTGATTTAAATACGCGTCAAATGTATACATATGGTCATCAAATCCAGGTATGATTCGTTGGACAATGACTTCTTGTTTTGCGTCTTTTGCTTTTTGTAATGCCTCATCCAATTCCTGTCGATTGTGAACCTTGAATAACTTCCTACGGAAAATAGATACAAACGTAGGAGAATCAGTAGGCTTGACTAAACATGGAAACTGAATGTTTTCTTCAATTTTTTCATAAAAGTTTTCTTCTCCAAGATGAACCGTTTCCGGGACCGCCATCCCGTGTTCCACGGCCAGCTTATGTAATTCATCCTTATCCATCGTTTTCGTATAAAGTCCTTGCTCCGTTTGAGGGATAAGATAGAACTCTTTTAGTTCATCTAAATATTCGTCTATCACTTCTACATAGGAGTCATGACATGGAATTAAAACCGGTTTTGCGGTTTGCTTTCTTGCATATTCCTTTAAAAAGGATATAAATTGTTCCGTTTCCTTTTTATAATGTGGTGCAATTACTCGCTCCGAACAATATTTGGATTCCGCTCCGTACGTATTTTCATAAGAATAATCGACGGCTACCGTATGTATGCCTTCTATACCCAAACATCTCATTGTGCTTAAGCCTATATAATAATTGTTTCCTAAAACAACTGCTTTATTGTTCATTTGTACCAGACTCCTTGATTATCTTCCTAAATTGACCTTTGTCTAACATTACAATATTGACACAGAATAAGGGGTGTTTCAAGATGAAATACACCTTATTCCCTCTTGTTATCAAGCTGTAACAATTGAAAAAAAGAAACAAAAAATAGAGTACAGTATAGATAATTTCGTACTCCATTCCCCTTTTTCGACTTTTCCCCATAGATTTATCATCATTGTTCTATTATATACTATTCCACAGTTCCATTCTTTTAAGGCTCTATCGGAAAGTGAAATTTTTGATCGCTTGTTCCTGAGCTAGAAAAAGTTCGCTCCACATACTGAATTTCTGTATCCGACATTAATAATACGGTCGAACTTCTCGTCCCATACCCATTTGTTTGAATAAATAAGGAAGAAAGAACTCGTTCCAATTCAAGTGATACTCCCGTTTTAGGTAGAAGATTATCATTTGGTCGGTCTGTGTTCTGAAGTAAACCTAACAGGTCCTCTACTAGATTGTCTTCCTTAATGACATTTGAAAGCCCATCTTTTCCTTTTTCTACTTTCGGCCATTTTGTATTGAGCAGATGGTTGCTGAGCCCATGGATGCCCGGCTTTACTTTTTCGAGGCTTTTTCCAACATTTGAATAATAATAGAGATTATCCGGATCACCGACTAATAGATTGTAGCCCGGATACTGGTCGTTTGATTTTTCTAGCTGCTTCATATATTCAGCAATCTGGCCATTGTAGGTAAGCGCATCTTTTACAAGTTTTCCTCTCGATTGTTTTCCTTCTAAAATCTCACCTGTGTCTCGATAGTTTGTTATGGCTGCAAAACGTCCGGGTTTTGTGACCCCCATCCAGGTTCCCATTTTTTCAAGATCTCTTCCCGCCAGAAGAGAAGGCTCATCCTCCCAGAAGTGAATCGGAGCTGTTGGCCGCTGAAGAAACTCATCCCGGTTTGCAGCAACTATTATTTTATAGACCGGATGTGCTTGATAGGCGAACAAAATTAAACACATTCTACCCACCGCCCTTTTTCACAAATTATAACATTTATTTCCTGTTTCCGTAAAAACCTTAGCCTAGATAAAACTTCCATACAAAAAAGCAAGGGCAATCACCCCTGCTTATATGACGAAACTACTTCATTCAAGGTTTCACTTTTAGATATCAATACTGATGAGTTTTTGAAGTTCGCGCGCCTTTAGTTCTCTTCTTAAAATTTTCCCGCTGATTTTTGTCTTTGGAAGTTCATCCAATACTTCAATTTCCCTTGGCGCCGCATGGGCAGCAAGATTTTGTTTAACAAACACGCGAATATCTTCTAATAAATCTGTTGATGGACTATAACCTTTCTTTAATACGATAAACGCCTTTACAATTTCTCCTCTTAATTCGTCAGGTTTTCCAATCACACCTGCCTCTGCCACTGCTTCGTGTTCAATTAGCTTGCTTTCAACCTCAAATGGACCAATGCGTTCACCAGATGAATTAATCATATCATCGCTTCGTCCCTGGAAAAACACATATCCATCCTCATCTAAAATAGCCAAATCACCTGATACATACCAACCATTTAAAAAATACGAGTTAAATTTCTCTTCATTTTTCCATACTTCTCTCATAATGGATGGCCAGGACGCTTTTATGCCAAGATGGCCAATCTGTCCATTAGGAAGTGAATGTCCATCATCGTCTAGAACAGCTACTTCGATTCCAGGAAAAGGCCTTCCCATTGAGCCTGGTTTAATAACCTCTGATGGCAGATTCACGATCAATTGCGCTCCTGTTTCTGTCATCCACCACGTATCATGGATTCTTTTCCCTAACGCTTCGATTCCCCAGACAATGACTTCAGGATTTAACGGCTCACCCACACTTAAAATATGGCGTAGTGAAGTAAGATCGTATTTTTCCAGCACACTATTTCCTTCAGCCTTCAGCATTCTGAATGCGGTAGGTGCACTATACCAAACCGTTACTCCTGTTTTCTCAATCGTTGAATACCAGGAATCGGCATTAAATCTACCTCCATTGACCACAATTGTTGCGCGATTTAGCCAAGGAGCAAAGATTCCATACACTGTTCCCGTTACCCAACCAGGGTGTGCTGTACACCAATAAACATCATCCTCTTTTAAATCTAGGACCCATTTGCCCGTTTGGTACTGCTGAATCATCGCTCGATGTGCATGAACAATCCCTTTTGGCTTCCCTGTTGAACCACTCGTATAATGAATGTTAAGCCGAGCCTCTAGATCTAACCATTCAATGATATTATTCTCGCTAGGAGTTTCTGCTAATGCATCCACAAGAGAGATTTCATTTTCCTCACACTTTTCCGGCCCCTCCGTAATGAACACTGTTTCTAATGAAGGCAATTCTTGCTTTGGAACTCTTTTCACCAACTCTGAGTCTGTAATAAGAAATCGACCTTCACAATCCGAAATACGGTCCCGAACCGCATCCTCCATGAACGCTTCAAATAGCGGACCTGCAACAGCCCCTAGCTTAACCGCTGCGATCATCGCAATATAGCAGTCAGGGTTTTTCGGTAAAAAGATAAACACAATATCTCCCTTTTTCACTCCGTACTTCTTCAACACTGTCGCTAGGTGGTCCGATTTATCTTTTATATCTTTAAACGTAAAAATTTGTTCCTCATCTTCATTTACATAGTGAAGGGCGACTTTGTCTCCATATCCTTCTGCTACATGTCGATCAATGCATTCATGGGCCATATTCACTTGCCCCGTTTGATACCAACTAAATTCCTTTTTGATTTCCTCCCAGGAAAAAGACGTGCGAACCTTATCATAATTATGAAGATTATAGTCTCCGTCAAAAGGTTTTATGAAATCTAATTCTGTGGCTGTCAATTCATCTATCCCCTTTCAATCAAATGCGCCTTGGCGTATTTGCGCCCGAATTTTTCGAGCAAGCTCGAAAAATTCCTTTAAAAAATCGTGGCATCCGCCGGAGGCTTTAACTTTATTCAGTAGAAGCCAGGGCTTCTGCTGAATAAAGTTAACTTAATAGTGCTAGTATTTCTGCCTTCATTTCTGCTAACTTTACATCCCCACGGGACCTTGGCTTTGGTTCATTAATTTGTATGGATTGATAGATTTCGCCAGGCTGCCCTTTTAACACGATAATCCGGTCACATAAATATAGGGCTTCATCGATATCATGGGTAACTAAAATCAAGGTAGATTTATATTTATCCCAAATGGTCAACAACAAATCCTGCAGTTGCATTTTAGTAAATGCATCAAGTGCACTAAATGGCTCATCTAACAGCAATACTTCTGGTGCTGTAATAAGCGCCCGGGCAATCGATACACGTTGCGCCATCCCGCCGGATATATCCTTTGGATAGTGACTTTCAAAACCCTGCAACCCAACTAGTTTTACATATTCTTGTGCCTTTTCATTTTTCTGACTATCATTCTTTAAACCAAATGCGATATTTTCGATTACTTTCAACCATGGCATTAAACGCGATTCTTGAAAAATAACTCCTACCTTTTCATGAACAGATTTGATCGTGTCACCGCTGATTTCCACCGAACCTGAATAATCCGGGTCCAATCCAGATAAGACGCGCAATAAGGTACTTTTTCCACACCCACTCGTGCCTAGCACACCAATGATTTCACCTTGTTTTGTTTCAAAGCTGATGTTTTTAAACCCCGTCGTACCGTTCGAAAAGGTTCGTGAAACATTATGAACTGCTAGCATTTTTTTCATCCTTTCAGCTTACTTCACAAAGCTGTCCTGCCAATGAAGTGTTTTTTCCTCTGTTTTCTTCAAAACGGAGTCCGTTATTTTACCTAAAATTGCAAACAGCACAATGCTTGCAATGACCGTTTCAGGAGAATATGAGTTTTGACCAACGACGAGCAAATACCCAATCCCTTGACTGGCTCCCATTAATTCAGCCGCAACTACAAACATCCATCCTAGTCCTAAACCACTTCTTATCCCAACTAAAAAGGATGGCAGAGAAGCAGGCAAAATGACCTTTCTAATTAACTCGAACGTTGAAAAATTGTAGATTTTCCCTACTTCAATCAGCTTTCGGTCAACCCCCTGAATGCCTGACACAATGTTTAAATACACCGGAAAAAACACCCCAACAGCAATTAGTGTAATTTTCGATGGTTCAGCAATTCCCATCCAAAGGATAAAAAGGGGTACCCATGCAAGGGATGGAATCGAACGGAAGGCTTGAAGCATTGGATCCAATAATGCTTCCGCGATTCGAAAATAGCCGACCAATGAACCAAATATCACAGCTGCAACTACGCCAATAAGAAAACCAAAAAAGATTCGATATAAAGTAATTCCAATATGGCCCCAAAGACTGCCATCCCCAGCGAATTCAATTATTTTCGCCAGGATGACCGTTGGTGCCGGCATAAGATGCGCTTCAAGGACACCGATATGGCTTAAAAACTGCCAAATCACAAGTAAAATGGCAGGTATGATACTTCCAAGTAGGACTACCTTTACATTTCCTGATAAAACAAATTGTGTTTTCGACTTCACCTTAATTTGCCTTGATAACGCTTCGCCTTTTGTGTTCATGTTGCCTCCTCCTTTAGAGAGGGGGTGCCACTTAGAAAAATGGGCCCCTTATTGTTTTATTACTTTTTGCGCAAACGTCGGATTAATCAATTCTTCGATTACTTTTTCCAATTCAACGTCTTTTTTGATGATATCCTGTGCTTGAAGAACCTTACCCGCTTCCGTTAATGCCTCAATTTGAGATTCCCCTGGCACCGGATTAGAAAAATCATTGCGTTCATTTAATTGCTTGTGTGCTACATCAATATCAATATTTGCTGATTTTGCAAGAATTTCTGCAGCCTCTTCCGGATTTTCTAAAACCCAAGTACGAGCCTTTTCGTAAACTTCTATGACCTTTTCAACGTAACCGGGGTATTTTTCCGCAAATTCCGAGCGGACATTTAAAGTCCCATACGTATTAAAATCAGCATTGCGATAGAAAAGCTTCGCGTCTGTTTCTAATTCAACTCTTGCCATATGAGGATCTAGTCCTGACCATGCATCTACCTGACCAGATGATAAAGCCCCCGCTCCATCTCCATGCTGTAGATTGACAATCTCAACATCGGATGGACTTAATCCTTCCTCATCTAGGGCCCGCAATAGGAAAATATAGGGGTCAGTCCCGATGGTTGCGGCGACCTTTTTCCCTTTTAAGTCACTTACACTTTGAATCTTAGAATCTTTATTCGCTACAAGTGCAGTCCACTCTGGCTTTGAATAAATATAAACGGATTCAATCGGTGCACCGTTTGCTTTTGCCATTAAAGCAGCTGCCCCTGCAGATGAACCAAAATCAGCGCTTCCACTGTTCAAGAATTCGAGGGCTTTATTACTTCCCTGGCTAAGAACAAACTCAACCTTAATTCCTTCTTCCTTGAATGCTTCCTCTGCCCAACCAAATTCTTTTAACACAAGACTAGTTGGAGAGTAAAAGGCATAATCTAATGTAATTTTTTCTGGTTTTTTGTTCCCTTGGCTAGCTTTACCTGTGCTATCGGAACAACCGACAATCCCAATTAAAATCAGTGCTGCAATAAGAAATGTACCTATGTTTTTCATATCTCGTCTCCTCTTCACTCAGTATTTTTATAGAAAAACTCAAGATTATACTAATGTAATTCCAAACCTTCATCTTTTAAGCGATAGAAAAAGCCCTCTTCAATAAGAAGAGGGCTTTTTTCCTCCTCTTATCTCTCAGGTATTTATACCTGTTGGAATTAGCACCTTTTCAAGAATAATCTTGAAGGTTGCCGGGTTTCGTAGGGCCATGTCCCTCCACCGCTCTGGATAAGAGTCTTTATTAAATTAATACGTTCCTGTTTTGCTTTATAAAAGGATTATAGTATGTGAAAAATCTAAAGTCAAACACTTTTTTAAATATTTTACCTAATTGGAATATTATTTTGAATCCAAATCGTATCCCTATACCTATGTATTCTAAGCAAAAAAAAGACGTAAAAATATATTGTGTCTGATTTGTGAAGCCTATTGCTTTTACCAGAAATCCATTGTATATTAAGAGTGTAGAAAGTTAGTGAAAAACTTCACAAACAAACTACACAAAAGCTGGCAGCTAAGCACTCATATTTTTTTACAACAACTTGTGAAGAGTTTCACAAATCAATTATAAGGGGAGATTAGAATGAGAACATTCTTAAAAGGACCTAAAATGGCAGTTATTTGGACAGTATTACGAATTTGGTTAGGTATTCAGTGGATTGAAGCTGGTTTTCATAAAATTACTGGAGGATTTGACGCAGGCGGTTTCCTACAAGGCGCATTGGCTAAAGCAGGTGGTGAACATCCCGCGGTAGCAGGCTGGTACGCAACATTCCTTGAAGGCTTTGCCCTACCAAATGTTGAAATAATCAACGTGCTTATTCCTTGGGGCGAATTCCTAGTAGGTCTTGGATTAATTGTAGGTGCTGCTACTATCCCAGCGTTACTTGCAGCAGGATTCATGAACCTTAACTTCTTACTTGCTGGAACTGTAAGCACAAACCCAGTACTGTACACAGTAACGGTTATTCTCCTATTCGCAGGCGCTGCAACTTACTACTACGGTGTAGACAGATTCGCAGTACCTTACCTTACAAAACGATTCAACGAGAAAAAAGCAACAAAAACAGCAGCAAACGTTGCGTAACTAATAAGAGTGTTCCTCCTAATCCAGGAGGAACACTTTTTTGTATTCTATTCGTCATCAATTTCGCCGTCACCAATTTCATCCTCTTCTTCGATTTCCTCGATGTCTTCGCCTTCTTCAGGCATTTCATCATCTCCGCAACCCATCAAGAAAAACATCGGGAACGACAATAGTAACAGCAGTAACATCCGTTTCATTACAAAACCCCCTTTTTTCTAGGCTTTCCTTTCAATATCGAAATATGTAGACTAGATAGTGGAGACAGTAACAGCAGTTCTAAAATTGGAGGTAAGTAAAACATGCGAAAAATAAAACTAGGAACTAGTTCACTTGAGGTACCAGTTGTTGCAGTAGGCTGTATGAGGATTAATTCTTTGGAAAAGCCTGAAGCAGAAAAGTTTGTTCAAACAGCTATAGAAATGGGAGCAAACTTCTTTGATCACGCCGATATATACGGAAAAGGTGCTTGTGAGGAAATCTTTGCAGATGCGATACATATGAATGATGATGTGAGAGAAAAAATCATTCTTCAATCCAAATGTGGCATTCGAAAAGGAATGTTTGATTTTTCAAAGGAGCATATCCTTAATTCTGTTGATGGAATTTTAAAACGACTCAATACGGATTATCTTGATGTCTTACTTTTACACCGTCCTGATGCCCTTGTTGAGCCAGAAGAGGTTGCAGAAGCATTTGACCAATTAGAGTCTTCTGGAAAGGTTCGTCATTTTGGAGTTTCTAATCAAAAGCCTATGCAAATCCAGTTACTTAAAAAATATGTGAAGCAGCCAATTGTTGCGAATCAACTCCAATTAAGCATCCCAAATGCCCATATGATTGCAAATGGCGTCACTGTGAACATGCAAGTCGACTCCTCCATAAACCGTGATGGAGATGTGCTTGATTATTGCCGTCTACATGACATTACGATTCAACCTTGGTCGCCATTCCAATATGGTTATTTTGAAGGGCCATTTCTTGGCAATGAAAAATGCCCTGAATTAAATCAAAAAATTGACGAAATCGCAGAAAAATATGGGGTATCCAATACAACGATTGCGATTGCATGGCTATTACGTCATCCGGCCAACATGCAGCCAATTATCGGAACTATGAATATAGAACGCTTAAAAGACTCTGTAAAAGCAAGCGAAGTTCAGTTAACCCGTGAAGATTGGTACAGCATTTTTCAAGCTGCTGGCTACCTACTTCCTTAATTAGAAAAGCTCAAGGCGCCCATCTATTGGCTTGTGACCCCGAGCCGATGTAGCGCCTGGAGCTAGACAAAAGCAAAGAGGCATCCCCAAAGGGTGCCTCTTTCCTTTAATTTTCTGTAAATCCTGTAGCAATTACGGTCACAATTATTTCATCCTTCAAATTGTCATTAATAACCGATCCAAAGATCATGTTTAAATCCTCATGTGTTGCTGATGAAATCACGTCTGCTGCTTCCTGAATTTCAAATAGACTTAAATTTCTTCCGCCTGTGATATTTAATATCACACCACGCGCTCCACTAATGGATGTTTCAAGTAGTGGACTATTGATTGCTTTATGAGCTGCCTCAACTGCACGCCCATCCCCTTTTGCCATTCCAATCCCCATTAAAGCTGTTCCTCTATGAGACATAACTGTTTTTACATCGGCAAAATCAAGATTTATTAAACCAGGTACAGCAATTAAATCAGAAATCCCTTGGACCCCACGTAGAAGAACATTATCCGCTTCTCGGAATGCTTCAATCATCGGAGTACGTTTATCGACAATCTCTAATAATTTTTCATTTGGAATAATAATTAACGTGTCCACTGCTTCCTTCATCGCGTCAATACCAGCATCTGCATTGACCCCACGCTTACGGCCTTCAAATCGAAATGGTCTTGTTACAACACCAATTGTTAACGAGCCCAGCTTCTTTGCGATTCTTGCAATTTCCGGAGCTGCTCCGGTTCCAGTGCCGCCGCCCATTCCAGCAGTAACAAAGACCATATCCGCTCCCCTTAATGCTTCTTCGATTTCTTTTTCACTCTCTTCAACGGCTCTCATCCCAATTTGTGGATCGGCACCTGCTCCAAGTCCGCGGGTTAACGATGCGCCGATTTGAATGGTGATCTCTGCTCTTGATTGATTAAGGGCTTGTCCATCCGTATTCACCGCAATGAATTCTACACCTTCTACCCCTGCTTCAATCATTCGATTGACAGCATTATTTCCTCCGCCGCCAACACCTACTACTTTTATTCTTGCAAATTGATCTATGTATGGTTCAAACTCAAGCATGATTTTTCCTCCTTACCGCCCATTGCCAACTCCCTAAAAGAAGTCAAATTTATAATATATACTTCGTAGTAGCGCTGAGCTTTCTGTCATAATTATCCGATAAAAAGTGAAAAGAAACCACACCCAAGTACCCAAATCGCATAATATTAAATTTGTTTTACAAACTAATAACAATACATGACGAAAGGATACAAACCATGAGAACTAGGATTATTTTAATAATCAGCGTTATTATATTATTTTCGCCTATTAATACTAGCGCAAACCCCCACGACAATATCTATGTCATTCAAGCAGGTGATACATTACCTGGGATTGCGAAAAGATTTGAAACCACGGTTGATGATTTAAAAATAATCAATGGGATTCAATCAGATATATTTGTTGTAGGGCAAAGGCTTTGGGTTCCTTTTTCCTATGAAGTAGCATCTGGAGATACCTTAAAGGATATTGCTGCAAGGTTTCATTCATCTCCTGAGCAAATCAAAAGATCAAATGAGCTTGCATCCGAGCAGGTTGTCCCAGGGCAGCTTCTTAAAATTATTCCAAAAAGGATGAACATGCAAGGTGAACATATTTTAATGACAAAAGAAGAGTTTAAGGATTGGCTCATGAATCAGAAGATCAAACGAAAAATAAACCTCATCCAACAGCATCACACGTGGGTGCCTGATTATAATCGTTTTAAAAGAACCGACCATTTCATACTTTTAACAGGAATGGAAAAGTATCATAAAACCAATATGGGCTGGAAGCATATCGCCCAAAATATTACGACCTTTCCTGATGGGAAGGTTGCTGTCTCTAGGCCACTACACATTGTTCCGGAAGGCTCAATTGGCAGCAAGGCCAACTCTGTCGGAATTGCAATTGAACATGTTGGAAACTTTGATATCGGTCATGATGTCATGACGAAAGAACAACGCGATACGATCATTTATGTCAATGCAGTTCTTAGCCTTAAATTTGGACTAACCCCTTCGATTGACAGCATTACATATCATCATTGGTGGGATTTACGGAATGGAGATAGAGTGTTGGATAAAGGGCCTGATTATAATGTGAAGACATGTCCAGGAACTGGATTTTTCGGAGGAAATTCTACAACAAGTGCCAGGAAGTACTTCTATCCACTCATTATCAGTAAAATGGAGGAACTTCAAAAAGAAATGGACTAAAACAAATCCACTCACCTATAAAGATGAGTGGTTTTTTCGTCCCCTTAATAAACCGAAAAACTTTCTTTTTTAAAATAATCAGGTTGCTCCTTCTTAAATTCATACAAATGAGCGATTCCTTTTATAATATGTTCATTTACAATTTCCTCTGCCGCGGCAATATCCTTACATTTTAGGGCATTTAATATGGCCCTATGTTCATCCAAAACATGCGTCCACTCCAGTGCCTTTGTTGTAATTAAACGAAGCATTCTAACACGTTTATACTGCCCATTCATTCGGTCAATCCCCTGCCAAATTCGCTCCATCCCTAACCCTTTAAAAATTAGTTCATGGAATTCATCATCGTATGCTAGAAAATCCTTTTCATTTTCTTCTCGGAGGGCAATTTCTTGCATCGTTAAGCATTTTTCTAGTTTATATAATGTTTCAGGTGTAAGCTTTTCTGATGCCTCACGAATAGCCGCAAGCTCAACAGCTTTCCTCATAAATCGTGATTCCTCGATATGATCCGGATCAATTAAAGATACAAACGTTCCAATCTGTGGCCTTATTTCAATTAAATCTTCCTTTGCAAGCTGCATCAGAGCTTCTCTAATCGGCGTTCTGCTAACATTAAGCTGAGCCCCAATCTCACTTTCAGAAATCGGCATACCTGGCTTTAGCGTTAAATCTATGATTTTTTCATATAAATAGGAATAGACATATTCTCTTCTCGTTCCCCTATCATTCCGTCTAAATTGACTATACTTCATTGTAAAATCCCCTTTAAATGAATACCACCTATGATCGTTTTCATGCAGATTTTGAAAATTATTAATCTAGTATAATTATTTTACACTAAAACGCTTACATAAAATAGACCTATTTCCAAATACTTGTCATTTTTTATTTACTATCTCGTCTGGGTAACACGGCACTCTCCTATAGGTTATCAAATTAGTAATAATTTTGCCTCTGTTATTATTAAATTGATAATAAAAAACAGCGATTCATCTCCCACCTAAATGCTTACGCACTTTAAGGAAGGAGACTTCTCGCTGAAATGATAAAGTTAAATATGCAAAAACTTCACACATACTGGGAAAGGAACGGTTATGTCTGAATCAATTAAAGAGAGTTTTCCAGTTTGTTCATCCCTTGCAAACAAGACAAGGTTGCTTGATTCTTCGTTGGATCCCACAATGAATTTCTCGCTTGGGTCAAATACAAAATCGCGTGGCCAATTTCCTTCAGAAGAAGCCATTTCTACGAGTGTTAGCTCACCTGTAACTTCATTGACTTGGAAGACAGCAATGCTATTATGGCCACGGTTTCCAGCATATACAAACTTTCCATCTTTTGAAATATGAATCGCACTTCCTTGACTGTTTTCAGTAAAGTCCTCAGGAATAGTTGAAATGTACTGAATCTCAGTAAAGCTTCCGCTACTGCTGTCATAAGATAAAGCAATGACTTCATTGCTTAACTCTGTCATGATATAGGCATGTTTGCCATTTGGATGGAAGGCAATATGTCTTGGTCCACTTCCTGGTCGAACTGAAAGACTGCTTACCTCTTTTAAAGTACCATCATTGACTTCATAGGTTATTAGTTTGTCGATTCCTAAATCTACTGCAACCACATACTTTTCATCTAGAGTAAATCCTGAAAAGTGGGTATGTGGTTTTTCCTGTCTTTCATGTGGTCCTGTGCCTTCGTGTGCAGACACTGATTGCGAGGCTTCAATGCTACCACTTTCGCTATTCACTGAATACAACTCAATTGTACCTTTATGATAATTGGCCGTTAAAACTTGGTTATTTTCCTTATTTACACTAACATGACAAGGAGAAGCTCCTTCTG
Organism: Bacillus sp. JJ1562; assembly: GCF_036962705.1. Lineage (NCBI taxonomy): Bacteria > Bacillati > Bacillota > Bacilli > Caryophanales > Bacillaceae > Bacillus > Bacillus sp. JJ1562. Next base: position 19,488 of record NZ_JBALOQ010000002.1, on the reverse strand, counting down.
AAACGTCGTTATTTAGTGGGTTTAACTCGCCTGTTTGGCTATCTATAGTGTAGGCTACAACACCACCTGACCCTCCATCTTTTATCACAGAGTAAAGAAAGCGATTGTCCTGACTAACTGTTACATATGTAGGATTTCCTAATTCCGCAGCAAGTTTTACGTCCTGTATTTTTTGCTCTTCTGTATCTAATGTAAAAGAATAAATCCCTTTGCTGTCCCCTTTTGTATAGGTACCAACATATCCAATCATTTTGCTCATTTTATTAACCCCTTTCTTCTATTTCATGAAGTTATGTCGATTCGTGACTCGATGAATATGAACGGTTAAATAAATTTCCTCTTCCTTGGAAATCTCCCAACCAAATTGTCTCTTTAAATAGGTAATGATTTTTTGTGTGCAAGTATAAGCATCGGCATACTTTAATTTGATTTGATCATGGAAAAAGTCATCAATGGAATCAGACAGTTTTTCCTTACGCATATACCGCATGCCAAAAAAGCGAAGATGTGATAAAAATCGTTCATAGTTAACAGAAGTCTCATCAAGCTCCATTTTATAATGATACTTCACAATGTTTAAAATATCATTTACCATCTGTGCAATCTGTACAGCTGCTCCCATATTATCCCCTGAGAGCTGGCCGTTCACCAAATGCAGTGCAATTGACCCTGCTTCATCTTCATCAAGCCGGATACCTGTTTCTTTTTCAATAATGTCCAATGCTTTTAATGCAATCTGAAATTCCTGTTTGTAATATTTTCGGATTTCCCATAATAGAGCATTCTTCAATTGAATTCCCTGCTTATGTCTACTGATCGCAAAGCTAAGGTGATCGGTTAAGGCTACATATAAATAGTCATCGAGTTTAGATGGTAGCTGTGTTTTGGCATAATCCAAGATTTTCGAGGATATGTTTAAATATAGCTCTGATGTATCTTCAAGTAATTTGGCAAGTTTTTCAGTAATCCCATGCTTTTGTAGTATAAAGGTTTTTTCTACTTTTGAAGCATCAATTATGTCTCCTGACTTCCTTTGGAAAGCCAAACCCTTACCCATAGCAACTATTTCTTGATTTAGTTCATTTATACACATCACAACATTGTTATTTAAAACCTTCTCGATTTTCATGCTTACACCTCGCTCCTTTCCTTAACCAATTTCCCAATAAAAAAACCTATATTTGCTCATAAGAATACCTTAATTGATATTCAATCACAAACATAGGTTTTGTCGGCCGTACAGTTACAAACCATATAATTATTTTAAATAATTAACTTGTTAATATCAATTAAATTGACTTGCTTATTAGTCTATTTATACAAGGTCTACCTTTATTTTTCTCAAGGTTTGAGGGCAATCTTAAAGATGATATTCCTTAAGCATTTCTTCTATCGCAAACGCAACCCCATCTTCCTCATTTGTTTTAGTTGTATATTTGCAGAGATTCAAAATCTCCGGGTCAGCATTTCCCATCGCCACACCACGTCCTGCCATTTCAAGCATGCTTTTATCGTTTAGATTATCTCCTAACGACATGACATCCTTCATATCGATTCCCATGCTGTTCGCCAATTCCTTGAGTGCTAAGCCTTTTTTAGCCTCTGGGTGGTTAAATTCAAGATTTAAATATCCGGACGACGTTATCACCACTCCAGCCTTATCTTTTAGCTCATTATACACTTGCTTATGACTTTCCTCATCTTCTGCAAAGCTTAATAACTTATAAATTTTAAGATCATTCAAGGCTTCCAATTGTTCGTAATCCTCAACAAACTGAACGCTCTCATTTTGGAAACGGAATTCAATTTTTTGGTTAATTTCTTCTTCAGTTAATTCTGGATTCACTGTTTTCCACCATCGCGTCATTCTTTCGATGAATCGTTCCCTTCCAAATGAGAATAATCCTTTGCTCGTGAAAAATTCTGTATACATATTGCCAGTGTGACATGCAGTGAACACCTTCTTACAAACCGATGGATCCATGGGAATATCGCGTAAAACGTTACCGTCTATATCAAATGAACTTGCACCATTTAAAGTAATAATAGGACAAGTGATTCCCACTTCTTGAATAGGCATATTCGCAGCATCATAGGATCTTCCAGTTACAACAACGAACTTTATCCCTTTTTCCATTGCCTTATGGATGGCACGTGCATTTGCCTCGCTTACCTTACTATTTTCATTTAAAAGAGTTCCATCTAAATCAGAAGCAATCAGTTTCATATCCCAAATCCCTCTCTCGTTAATAAAAATGAAAAAACCTAAATAAACTGTCCCCAAAAAGAAACACTTTACTTAGGTTTTGCCTTCTTGACCAGTAACAATCCTACTTTTAATTATAACAAGATATAAAATTATTACAAAGTTCATGATTATTTGCATAAAAAAGGGCTACTCACGACAATACGTCTCGAGTAGCCTTTCATCCTATTCTTCAATTGGCTCTGCATTTAGAGAACCATGTTTAATAATGCTAACTAATAATCCGATTAGCCCACCGACAATAGCAGGAATAATCCAACCTAATCCTACAGTATAAAGAGGAAGTGCCGCTGTAAATACATCATTAATTGCAGCAATTTTAACACCAGCCGCATTCAATCCATCATTAATACTTAGGATGAATGTAACTAAAATACTTCCTTGGTATACTTCCTTACGCCCTTTGAATAATGGGTGTAAGAAAGTTAATGCCATTAAACACATTGCTAATGGATACAGCATAACTAAAACTGGAACAGAGAAACTAATAATCGTATTTAATCCAAAGTTAGAAATAACAGCACTGAATAAAGTAAAGATAACAGCCCACTTCTTATAAGATAAAGCAGGAATTAGTTTTGTGAAATAAGTAGCACATGATGTGATAAGTCCAATACTTGTCGTTAAACACGCTGCAATTACAATTACTGCAAGAATGATTTTTCCATACCATCCAAAGTAATGTTGAGAAGCAGCCGCTAGAACAGCACCACCATTTTCTAAAATTCCTAGGCCATCTACACTTGTTGCGCCTAAAAATGCGAGTGAAGAATAGATAACTCCAAGTAATACTCCTGCAATTATTGCCACTTTACCTGTTGATATCATAATTTCTTTTTTCGTTTTTGCACCGCGTTCTTTCATGATGTTAATGACGATAATTCCAAATACAAATGCTGCAAGTGCATCCATTGTATTATAGCCCTCTTGGAACCCTTTAAAGAAGCTATTTGCCATATAGGTTTTTGTAGGCTCTTGAATCGCCCCAATTGGGTTTACAAATGCTGCAATTATAAGAATTGCAATAACGATTAATAAAATCGGTGTTAAAATCTTTCCAACAATATCAACAATTTTACTTGACTTCAATGAAAAATATAAGGTTAATCCGAAGAATATAATTGTAAAAATAACCAATGGAATAGGGCTTGCAGGGTTCGAAACAAATGGTGCGATCCCAATTTCATAAGAAGCCGTATTTGTTCTTGGAATTGCAAATAACGGACCAATTGTTAAATAAAGAGCAACTGTAAAGAATACTGCATATAGCGGATTAACTCGACCAGCTAGTGACTCCAAATCGCTCTTTCCAGAGAATGCTAAAGCCAAAATACCTAGAACCGGTAAACCTACACCTGTTATAAGAAAGCCCAAATTCGCTGAAAAGACATTCTCTCCAGCTAACTGACCTAATTGTACTGGAAAAATTAAATTCCCTGCTCCGAAGAACAATGCAAATAACATAAACCCTACTGCTATTAAGTAGCTAAATGAATCTCTTGATGACATATTTATACCTCCTGAAACACCCTAGACATCTACTGATGATAGTTTTTCCCGATAACATATCTAGAGCATAATATTATACTAGAAACTGGCTTGCTTACAAACATCAATTTGATAGTCATTAATATATCACACAAAATACCCAAAAGCAACACTTTTCAGAAAATAGAATTATATCAAAATATTATCTAAAAAATGTAAGCATTAGGATTTAGTTCCATAGTAGGAACCAGAGGGACGGTTCTCTTGGTTCCCTAACCACCCTCATCTCAGAACACTTGGTTGAAGGAAAAATCACTTGAAACATAGAACTATGTAACTAAATGGAAATGAAAGGGATGTTCAAATGAAGATTGCTGTTTTATCCGATATTCACGTGGGTTTGAATCGCAAAAATACGGGGATGGATATCGTGTCACAATTAATAAAATGGATTACAATCAACACACCCGAAGTTTTTATCATTAGTGGGGACATGACGGCTGGTCCTGTAAAAAGCCTAGGTCTGTTGAATCAGCTGCAAGAGGAATTTCCAAAAATGAAACTTTTATTCGTACATGGAAATCATGATATTTACCATGAGGACTCTAAAACTGCATATGAAAAACTGCTTGAATTTCCAGGCAATCTAGGGAATGGCCCAGTCGAATTGAACGAAAGCTGGGTCGTAATTGGTGATAGAGGCTGGTATGACTACACTTACCGAATTGAGGGATATACAGAGGAACAGTTTGCAATTGGAATATTTAATGATTTTACTTGGCCAGATAAAACAAGTGCTCATTGGCCAAGTTCTGATCAAGGTGAAACGAAACGATACCTCGAAAAACTTGAAGGCTGGTTGAAAGAATTTGAGGGTAAAAATATCATTATGGTCACACATGTCGTCCCTTTCTCCCGATATATTCAAGTAAAGAACGACCCTAGTTGGGATTTCTTCAACGCCATGATGGGAAGTAAGCATTTCGGTGAACTTGCGGAAAAATATCAAGTGAAAAAATATATTTTTGGACACATTCATACCAGATACCATGAGCACTATAACGGAATCGAAATAATTTGCAATCCCCTTGGCTATTACCCTCATGAATGGAACACTAAAAATGCTGAAGAAGAAATTTAGACGTAAGCCTGCATCAGTTAAACGATGCAGGCTTTTGTTTCCGAATAAAAACTATTTTCTTAGAACAAATGTCGATCAATCCACAAGAAAAGAGACCTTATTAATTCGCACACGAATTAAAAGGCCCCTTTTTAAAGAATACTTTAAAAATTTACTCATTAACGTGTTAATCCACTACAGTATCGGCCCCACCTTCGCCAAATACCACGATGACCACACATGTCATCCACCTGACTTTATTATAATTGATAGCGCTTACATTTTCAATTAAAACATTTCCCTATGTTTCGACACATGGAACCACGGGGACGGTTCCTGTGGTTCCCCTAGGCAATTCATCCCGTTTCCAACCTCGTATACTTTAGTGAGCGTCTTTCTTTGAACCACTGAAAGGTCCAAATCGAAAATCCTAGCCAAGTGGCACTTGCAAAATAACCGCCGATAATATCGGTTGGGTAATGGACCCCCAAATAAATCCGACTCATCCCAATTCCGAAAATCATTATTCCACTAAATAAAAGAAGTGCTGTTCTCCCCCACCATACTGGAATATGACGCCACAACAGGAACGTGAAGATCCCATAAAACGTAAAAGCACTCATCGCATGTCCACTCGGGAAGCTATAGCCTGAGATTTCAACCAATCGATGAAAATCCGGTCTAGCCCGTTGGAACAACCCCTTTAGTATATAGTTCAAAATCGGTGACCCAATCATTACCCCAACAAACAAAATGAGTTCATAACGATGCTTCAATACTTTATATAGAAAAAACAAAATAAAAATAGATAATACAATGATAACCGGTGCTGAACCAATAAACGAAAGAAACTTCATTAGAGAGGTAAGCCACGGGGACTCCATACCCTGCACTAGCGATATGACATGGTTATCGAAACGAATAATATCATGACCATGAACAAAATAGGCAAGTAAACTAAACACGAGAAGTGAAAAAAGGAAAAGGATCAAAGCAACAGATAACTGATTTTTTAATTTCATATACAGCACACTCTTTTCTTCGGATACCTTTAGTATTTTTGAATTAAAAAAGATTATACAAAATTGGCTATTCCTCATTAAGAACAAGGGTGTGATAAAATAGAAGAACCTAAGTGAAAAAGGTTGTGTGATGTGTGAAGCGAATGCTTGCTATTAGTGATATTCATGGGGATTTAAATAAATTTGAGCGACTATTAGATCTTGTACACTATGATCATAAGCATGATCAACTTTTATTGTTAGGAGACTACATTGATCGTGGCCCACAATCAAGGGCGGTTTTAGATAAAGTGATTCAATTACGAAATGAAGGTGCGGTTGCCTTAATAGGCAATCATGAGAAAATGATGATGGATGCCTTTCGTGCCGATTCGATGAGTGTCAAGAGGTGGTTTTACAATGGTGGGATTAAAACCCTACAAAATTACGGTTACCACATTGAAAAAGATGATGCAAACTATTGGTACACAACAGAGGAAATGCCAAACCTTCTTGAAATGAATGAAGAAATCCGCCCTCATATAGAAATCCTCAAGGAGTTTTCTTACTACTATGAAACGGATACACATATTTTTGTTCATGCGGGTGTTCATCCTGAAACAACATTAGAATCTACAGACCCTCATCTACTCGTCTGGATTCGAGAGGAATTTCACAATGGATATACTGGTGAAAAAACGGTAGTATTCGGCCATACACCTACAAAATACTTACATAAAAGCAACGAAATGTATTTCGGTGGTAATAACATCATCGGCATTGATGGTGGCTGTGCATATGGTGGAAGACTTTATTGCTATGATGCTACCAATTCAAAAATTTACTATGTCGATTAAGTACCATGGGACGTTGCCACATACGCCTTAGCGTATATGCACCCGATTAATCATCCGGGGTTTGAATCCCGGATGATTAAAGTTAAATGGAACTAGGAGAACCGTCCCCGTGGTTCCTTATGATCTCGACAAACTTTGTAGATGCCGATGATAGTGGAACGTTTTTGACGTAGCAGATGCCGATGCTTCGTTTTGGGATTTTTTCTTTTAGGTGCACCTCATGTAAGATGCCCTTTTTTAAATATTCTTGTGAAAACTCCTTGGTGACACAAGCAATTCCTAGATTGATTTTTGCAAATTCTAATAGCAAGTCATGGGAACCCAGTTCAAATTCGGGTGAAATCCTTAAACCCTTCGATAACAAATACTCATCTACATATTTCCGGGAAACTGATTTTGGTTCAAGAAAAATTAACGGATACTTCATTAATTCAGTTACACTCACCTGTTTTGGTAAGAGCTTTTTGTAATTTTCACCACACACAAAAATATCATGGATATCCATGCATGGGATTTGTGCAAGGGTTGGATCATCCACTGGGAAGTTACAAATTGCAAGATCAACCTCCCCCAACTTCAATAAAGATATAAGCTCCTGGGTGGTCCCGTTTTCAATGATAAACTTGATATTCGGATATTCATTGTGAAAGGTTTCTAAATACGTCAGCAAAAAGTATTTAGAAATCGTATCCCCCACACCAATTCTCAATTCGCCTTTAGATAAATTTTTGAATTCTAAAATCATTTCCTCACCGACATTGAGTAGATTCATAGCAGATTGGACATATTCAAATAATAATTTCCCCTCGTTTGTCAAAGTAACCCCTTTTGGCGTACGATTAAACAGCCTTATATCTAGTTCCCTTTCCAATTGCATCATCGCCTGGCTGACTGCCGGCTGTGTCATGAAAAGGTCCTTTGCTGCCTTCGAAAAACTCCCATTCTTAGCAACTATACTAAAAACCTTATATAAATCTAATTTACCTATCATATAACTCACCCTTATACCCATTATTAGATATATTAATTTTACTTATATCACATAATAGATGTATAGTACTAATAGATAATATTTACATTAATCTTATCAGTATGTAGGAGTGATTGTTTTGGAAAGAGTAGTAGGAACAGTTGTAAGGGGTTTACGTGGTCCGATCATCAATAAAGGTGATAGCATTGAGCAAATCGTTGTTGATACTGTATTAACGGCTTCAGATGTTGAAGGCTTTGCTATCCAAGATAAAGACATCGTGACTGTAACTGAGTCTATTGTGGCTCGTGCTCAAGGTAACTACGCGACAATTAATGATATCTCGAAGGATGTAGAGGCAAAATTTGGCAACGACACAATCGGTGTAATTTTCCCAATCCTAAGCCGTAACCGTTTTGCGATCAATCTTCGTGGAATTGCGAAAGGCGCCAAAAAAATCGTACTTATGTTAAGCTATCCATCAGATGAAGTTGGGAACCATTTAGTGGACCTAGATCTTCTTGATGAAAAAGGTGTAAACCCTTGGACAGATGTTTTAACAGAACAACAATTCCGTGACCTTTTCGGACACAATACACATCCCTTTACTGGCGTAGATTACATTGATTACTATAAATCGTTAGTCGAAGAATATGGAGTTGAATGTGAGGTTATCTTCTCAAACAATCCAAAAACCATTCTTGACTATACAAAGAGCGTTTTAACTTGTGACATTCACACGAGATTCCGTACAAAGAAAATTTTAAAAGAAAATGGTGGCGAAAAGGTCTACAGCCTTGACAATATTCTTTCTGAATCAATCAACGGTAGCGGCTATAATGAACAATATGGTTTACTTGGCTCAAATAAAGCAACGGAAGAAAGTGTAAAGCTTTTCCCTCGCAATTGCCAACCAATCGTTGATAAAATTCAAGAGCTTCTTAAAGAGAAGACCGGTAAAAATGTCGAGGTTATGGTTTACGGAGACGGTGCTTTCAAAGACCCTGTCGGAAAGATCTGGGAGCTTGCTGACCCAGTTGTTTCCCCTGCCTTTACTGCAGGCCTTGAAGGTACACCAAATGAAGTGAAATTAAAGTACCTTGCTGATAATAATTTTGCTGATTTAAAAGGTGAAGAGCTTAAAAAAGCAATTTCAGAGTTTATCGCAAACAAAGAAGGTGACCTTGTTGGTCAAATGGAAGCACAAGGTACAACACCTAGAAGACTAACTGACCTTATCGGTTCCCTTTCCGACTTAACATCAGGAAGCGGAGACAAAGGTACTCCTTTCGTCTATATCCAAGGATATTTTGATAACTATACAAAATAAGTAAAAACGACTCCCCTGTGAAACCACAGGGGATTTTTTATAAGAAGCATGTTTCATTTTAGTTGAATGTGGTATTCTCTTACTATGAAAAAAAGAAAGACATAAGGAAGGATGATATTTTGTTCGGTTTAGTCAATTACAATTGGGAGGCCCTGCTCATCAATACAGGTTTCACAGCCTTAAAATTAATCGGTATCTTCATTGCGTTTATCATTGTTAAAAAGATTGGGAACAAAGTCATTGACCGTACCTTTACGAAATTACAGGATAAACAAAATATTTCTTTAGGACGAGCGCACACGCTTCAAAAGCTTATGGAAAACATTCTCTCCTACACGTTGATCTTTATTTTAGTTGCTTCCATTTTTGACATTTTTAATATCCCTGTTGCAAGTCTGATTGCCGGTGCTGGAGTCGTGGGACTGGCAATTGGATTTGGTGCACAGGGACTAGTAAGTGATGTTGTAACTGGCTTCTTCTTATTATTAGAGAAGCAAATTGATGTGAGCGATTATGTAACCCTTGGAGCACTTGATGGTGTTGTTGAATCTGTAGGATTACGTACTACGCAAATCCGAGGATTTGATGGAACCTTACATTATATTCCGAATCGTGACATTAAGACTGTGAGCAACCATTCTAGAGGAAATATGCGCGCACTTGTTGATATAAAAATTGCTTACGACGAGGACATTGATCAAGCCATTATCGTGATGCAAGAGGCTTGTGATCAAGTTGCTGCCGATAATCCATCTATTGTCGACGGGCCAAAAGTCATTGGTGTTCAAGAAATTGGAACCTCTGATATTGTGTTACGTGTAATAGCTAAAACAGTAAATGGCGAGCAGTGGGAAGTTGAACGTCAATTGCGGAAAGCCATCAAGAAGGCATTTGACGCTGAAAAAGGTAATTCCACTGGAACATCAGGTTACCAATCATCATAAAAGCGAAAGCCCAGATAAAATGGCCAAATTGAAAAAGGGGCATCCATTTGACGGATGCCCCTTCTCTTTTACCTATTTATTTTTCGATTATTGAGCAGTATACCCACCGTCAACAATTAAGCTGTTTCCTGTCATGAATGTGGAATCATCACTAGCAAGGAATAATACAGCCTTCGCCATTTCTTCTGCTTGTCCAAGGCGCTTCATTGGTGTCATTGTGCGTAATACCTGTTTGCTTTCTTCAGGAATAATTGGTGTATCAATGAAACCTGGGCATAAAGCATTTACACGAATATTTTTTTCAGCATATTCAAGTGCAAGTGAACGAGTTAGGTTAACTACGCCACCTTTTGCTGCGTTATATGCTGCTGAACCTGGAGATCCAACCCAACCGTACATTGATGCAGTGTTTACGATTACTCCTCCATCGGCTTTTAAGAATTCACGGATAGCTTCACGTGCTACTAAGAAAACGCCGTCTAAGTCCACATTTACAGTATTTCTCCACTCTGAATATTCTAATTCATGTGATGGTTGAACACGTCCGATTCCTGCGTTGTTGAATACAACATCCACTTTACCAAATGCTTCAATTGTTTGTTTATAAATATTTGCAACTTCTTCTTCACTTGTAATGTTTGCTTTTACAAATAAAGCTTCCGCGTTTAGCGCTTTCAATTCCGCTTCAAAAGCTTTTCCTTTTTCTTCATTTAAATCAACAAGAACAACTTTTGCTCCTTCTTCAACAAATAAACGAGCTGTTGCTGCTCCAATCCCTGAAGCCCCACCAGTTATGATAGCCACTTTGTCTTGTAATTTTCCCATTATGTAGTCTCCCCTTAAGATATAATATAAATATAGCATTCCCCTATGGCAGGGTAATATTTATTACAAATGGCATTGTCACCATTTGTTCACAATTTCATTCTACTACTTTGGTTACACTTAACAATCATCAAAGAAATTCAAAATGTCTAACTAATAGACATTTCCAATAAAACTGTCTATTTTCAGGGAGGTTTTTTTAATGAATGATGAATTAGATACCCTGTCTAAACGTCAAAATCGAACAAAAGAACATTTAAAGCTTGCACTAATCGACCTTATCAAAGAAAAGGGCTACCATTCCATTTCTGTAAAGGACATTGTGAATAAGGCCTCCTATAATCGTAGCACCTTCTATGTTCACTACCAAGATAAAATTGATTTAGCTGAGGACTTGCTAGACTCCATGATGACAGGATTATGGAATTCTGTTGGAAAACCATATACTCCAGGACAAAAGGTTTTTACATCAAAAATAGGTAAACCATCTTTTCATATTGTGTCTTATATTCATGAGCACCGTAACTTTTTTGAACTTATAAAAGTTGACGACACATTACCAGGGTTACATACAAGTTTTCCTCAAATCATCTTAAAAATTTATCAAGAAAAATTTATCTTTGAAACGATCAATAATATTCCGGTCAACATGGACTATTTTAAACGCTACACAGCCTATGGCTTTTACGGGCTTATCCAAAATTGGATCACAAGTAATTTCAAGGAGTCTCAGGAGGAGTTTATCGAGGAGGTTATTGAGTTAACAAAAACGCATATATACTCATTTAAATATACTGGCAATTAAAAAGGACAGGTTCTTCTGTCCTTTTATTATTTGACATCGATTGACTTATTTTTTTTCATAATAATAATTTATCTTCCCCCTCTCATTGTCCAAAACCAACAAAAGGACAAGCTATTTCTTGTTTTCTAAGAACATTGTGGAGTTACTAACAGAATTGTATGATTATTTTAAAGATATACAATTCTTGGAGGTTTTTATTAATGGAAGCGATTACAAGGGACCTTTTCCTCTTTTTATCAAAAAGCAACGTACTTAACAAATTTGCACAAAAAAGAGGTAGTAGTTTTGCTGCGGGGAAAATTATTGGTGGTACGGATTTCCAAAGCTCGATTCGTTTTATTCGAGAACTAAATAAGCAGGGCTTATCCGTTACGGTTGATCATTTAGGAGAATTCGTTGATTCAGTTGAAGTCGCCAATGACCGAACAGTGGAATGTATGCAGACGATAGAAATGATTAGAAATGAAAATCTTGATTCACAAGTGTCCCTAAAGATGACTTCTTTAGGCCTTGATATTGACCCTGATCTCGTTGTTAAAAACATGACAAGAATTCTCGATACAGCGGAAAAACATCAAATCATGGTAACGATTGATATGGAGGATGAGCCACGCTGCCAAGCAACGATTGACCTATTTAGGCATTTTAGTAAAAAGTACAGCTGTGTTAGTACTGTTTTGCAAGCTTACTTGTACCGAACAGAACAGGATTTAAAAGACCTTACCTCTTTTCAACCGTTTTTACGCCTTGTAAAAGGGGCTTATAAAGAGTCACCTGAAGTTGCTTTTCCAGAAAAGAAGGATGTTGATGAGAATTACAAAAAGCTTATTAAGCAAAGCTTGCTAAATGGTAACTATACAGCCATTGCTTCCCACGACGATGCCATCATCCAATATACGAAGGAACTGGCCAAATTGCATAATATTCCAAATACCCAATTTGAATTTCAAATGCTTTATGGTATGAGAAGCCAGTCACAGTTAGAGTTAGTTCAACAAGGTTATAAATGTCGAGTGTATGTTCCATATGGCATGGACTGGTATGGTTACTTCATGAGAAGGTTAGCCGAACGACCTGCCAATATTGCTTTTGCCTTTAAAGGGATGATTAAAAAATAATAAAATGATTAGCTTTATTGTTTTCTTAAAACACCGGTGAAATTAATTTTTCTTAAATAAAAATACATCACATAAAAAGGAGCAATGAAAAATGATTCCATACAAACATGAACCATTTACTGATTTCTCAAAAGAAGAAAATAAACAGGCATTTGAAGAAGCACTTCAATTTGTTGAAAGTTATTTAGGCCAACACTACCCGTTAGTCATCGGTACTGAAAAAGTCTCAACTGTTGATAACATTATTTCTACCAATCCCGCTGACAAGCAAGAGGTGATTGGAAAGGTCTCAAAAGCAAACAAGGAACTAGCTGAAAAAGCAATGCAAGCTGCTGTCGCTTCGTTTGAAACATGGAAAAAGGTAAAACCAGAAACTCGGGCAGACGTGTTATTTAAAGCTTCAGCTATCATTCGCCGCCGAAAACATGAGTTTTCTGCCCTTTTAACAAAGGAAGCAGGCAAGCCTTGGAATGAAGCGGATGCGGATACTGCAGAGGCAATTGACTTTTTAGAGTACTATGCACGTCAAATGTTAAATATCAAAGATGGTGCTCCAGTTGAAAGCCGTCCAGGTGAATACAATCGCTACGATTATATTCCATTAGGTGTGGGAGTTATTATTTCCCCGTGGAACTTCCCATTTGCAATTATGGCTGGTACAACTGTTGCTGCAATTGTTACAGGAAACACAGTCTTATTGAAACCAGCTTCTACAACACCAATTGTGGCTGCAAAATTCGTAGAAGTAATGGAAGAAGCTGGTCTACCACCAGGTGTCTTAAACTTTGTACCTGGTAGTGGTGCGGAAGTAGGAGATTATCTTGTCGACCATCCGAAAACACGTTTTATCTCATTCACAGGCTCTCGTGATGTCGGTCTTCGAATTTTTGAACGTGCATCAAAGCCGGGTGACGGTCAGATCTGGTTGAAGCGTGTTATCGCTGAAATGGGTGGAAAGGATACAATCGTTGTTGATAAAGAGGCAGACCTTGAATTAGCGGCCCAATCAATCGTTAAATCCGCTTTTGGGTTCTCTGGTCAAAAATGTTCAGCATGTTCACGTGCAGTTATCGTAGAAGATGTCTATGATCAGGTGTTACAACGAACAGTAGAATTAACAAAAGAACTATCTGTAGGTAACCCATCAGAAAATCACTTCATGGGTCCAGTAATCGACCAAGCGGCATTTGATAAGATTATGAGTTATGTAGAAATCGGCAAAGAAGAGGGCCGCGTCCTTACAGGCGGAAAGGGTGACAGCTCTATAGGTTATTTCGTTCAACCTACTATTGTGGCGGATGTTGATCCGGACGCCCGCTTGATGCAAGAAGAAATATTTGGTCCAATTGTCGCATTCACAAAAGCAAGGGATTTCGATCATGCACTTGATATTGCCAATAATACTGAATACGGACTAACAGGTGCAGTTATAACAACAAATCGTGCGAATATGGCAAAAGCCCGTGAAGACTTCCATGTCGGAAACCTTTACTTTAACCGTGGCTGCACAGGTGCAATTGTAGGTTACCAGCCGTTCGGGGGCTTTAACATGTCAGGTACTGACTCAAAAGCAGGCGGACCAGATTACTTACAGCTTCATATGCAAGCAAAAACGACTTCTGAAATGTTTTGAGTGGGAATCCAGGGACAGGTTCATTGTCATACTGGGACGATGAACCTGTCCCCGTGACACAGAAATACGATTAACATTAAAATAATTTAGTTTAGAAAGGGGTTTTATTTTGACTAGTGAAATGTATCAGTTATTAGCCATTATTATTTACATGGCCGCAATGGTTTTCATCGGTTGGTATTCATTTAAACGTACATCCAACTTGACGGACTACATGCTTGGCGGGCGTTCTCTAGGTCCGGCAGTTACAGCTTTAAGTGCCGGAGCTGCAGATATGTCAGGCTAGTTACTCATGGGGCTTCCTGGAGCAATCTATTTAAGTGGTCTTGTTGAAGCTTGGATAGCAATCGGTCTGTCAGTAGGTGCGTATTTGAATTATGTTCTTGTTGCACCGCGCCTTCGTGTCTATACCCAAGTAGCAAATGATTCCATTACGATTCCAAGTTACCTAGAAAATCGTCTGAAAGATAATTCACATATTCTACGTATTGCATCAGGTATCATAATCCTTATCTTCTTTACTTTCTACGTATCATCGGGAATGGTTGCTGGCGGGAAGTTTTTCCTAAGCTCTTTCGGACTTGACTATCACCTTGGACTTTTAATCGTAGCAGGTGTTGTTATTTTCTATACATTGTTTGGTGGGTTTTTAGCGGTTAGCTATACAGATGTTGTCCAAGGGCTTATCATGTTTTTCGCTCTCCTACTCGTACCGATCTTCGGGGTATTTCTTACTGGTGGTCTCTCGGAAACAGCAACCAGTATTCTTGAAGTAAATCCGCAATTGTTGAATTTCGTTTCGGGTGCTTCCTTCCTCGGAATTTTATCAGCGGTAGCATGGGGGCTTGGCTATTTCGGTCAACCACATATTATTGTCCGTTTCATGGCAATCAGTTCTGTTAAAGAAATTAAAAGTGCTCGTCGCATCGGAATCGGTTGGATGATTCTCAGCCTCTTTGGAGCTATTGCAACGGCACTAATTGGAGTTGCTTATTATCAGCAAACGAATGCTACACTTGCTGATGCTGAAACAGTTTTCATTGTTCTCGGTCAGATAATCTTTCACCCCTTTATCGCAGGAATTATGCTTGCAGCAGTACTTGCTGCAGTTATGAGTACGATTTCTTCGCAACTGATTGTCACATCGTCAGCACTAATTGAAGACTTGTATAAAGCAGTCTATAAGACAAACGCATCTGATAAACATTACGTATTTTTAGGTAGAATGGCCGTTCTTATCGTATCCGTTATTGCAATAGCACTCGCTTGGCCTAATAACGAGTCTATTTTAAGTATCGTATCATTTGCTTGGGCAGGATTTGGTGCTTCATTCGGCCCAATTATCCTACTTTCCTTATACTGGCGGAAAATCACATCGAAAGGCGCCCTATGGGGAATGGTTGCAGGTGCAATCACCGTCATGATTTGGGGTAACGTTAAAATATTAACAGATACACTTTATGAAATTGTTCCTGGTTTCATTATCTGTTGGATTGTCACATACTTTGTAAGTCTCATGACCTATCAACAGAATGACGAGATTGATAGAGAGTTTACAGAAGCACTTGAAATTCTAAAAAAAGAAAGTTGATTGAAGAGCCCACTGGTATATAGTGGGCTCTTTTTCTATTCAACCGTCTCAATGAAAATATGGTATGCTAATGGTTGACTACCTTTTCTAAATTATCCAATTATTAAGAATCGGAGGTGTTGTATGAGTCAGCCATTGGACAAAATACTTACAATGACAGACATAGACGAAATTACGGATATGCTTAGTACCTATTTTAAAAAACCAATCGTAATCGAGGATGATCAATTTTCCTTGTTGGCATACAGCTCGTATTATATCGATCAGTTTGATCAAACGAATCAAGAAACAATCTTAACAAAGCGATGGCCAATTAGTATTTTGGAAAAATTTATGGATGAAGGAATCGTTGAACAGTTAAAAAGCATCCCTAAGCCGTTCCGTGTAAAACAATTACAAAGTATTGGTCTTAATCCACGTGTGGTTGTTAGTGCAAAATATAAGGAAATCATTTTCGGATATATTTGGGTTCAAGAACCAAACGAACTGTTGACAGACCAAGAGCTAACATTCTTGCATGAAGTGTCTTTTCATATTGGAGAACTTCTTTATCAAGAGAACCAGTTAAAGCTTAGTACAGATGAAGAAATCGATCAATTTTATAAAAAATTAATCGAGCAAACCTATCAATCGGAAAGTCAAATAAAATGGGAAGCCGCGAATATTAAGATAACGATTCCAGATGCTTTTATTATTAATGTCTTTACAGTGGATCCAGACGATGAGATTATTTTTAGCAAACTTACACAAACCGTTCGGCTGTTTGCCAATACTCTGAACCAACCAACCCACGTTTTAACAGATCAACTAAAAATTATTGTCATTATCGGGAGCACATCGCGAGATCCTAGGAAATTATCGGCAAGCGCCAATGAACTAACTCACAAAGTATTGAGCCAATTTAAAACGAAAAATGTTTTTCCTGGAATCGGTAGTGCATATTCATCCTGCCTGCAGCTTAGTAAGAGCTATGGAGAAGCACTGGAAGTAATTAACACTGCAAAATTCAATGGCTCCCCTAACCTATTTACTTATGAATATAAAAAACTCGGCATCTTTCGTTACCTTGAACCAATCTATCGTCATCAAAGCGAGACAAATTATCTAAATGAGGATATCCTAATCCTGCAAAAGAACGATCTTGAAAACCAAACGAATTTGCTAGAAACACTAGAAGTGCTTTTAGTAAACAACTGCAAGCTTAAGCCGACAGCTATTCAACTTTTCATTCATATCAACACATTAAAATATCGGATCAAGCAAATTACCAACTTAACTGCAATCGATTTGGACGATTTTAATACAAGATGTCAACTATATATTGATTTACAGCTAATGAAGCGTGAAAATTAATCATGTAAAAAACCTGACATTAGCAATTGCTTTACTATGTTGATGTCAGGTCCCTTAGTGGCAACTTCAAGCTAAGAACTGCATCCATTAAAGTACATTCTCACTCACGATTTGAAAAATAAGAAGTACAGTTACAATCCTCAAAATCGGCTTTATATACTGCGGTTTCAGCTTCTGAGCAATACGCACCCCTATTTGCGCCCCGGTTAAAGAACCTAATAACAACGCAATTGTAACAGGCCATATAATTTTACCTGTCGCAATGTAGGTCATCGCTGCCCCAAAACAACTTGAAAACGTAGCAAGTCTTACCAATCCAACCGCACGAATATATGCGATGTTTAAGTGATTATAATGATAAAGCATTAACGTCCCCTGACCAGGACCAAATAACCCATCATAAATTCCAATACTGTATAGCCCCGGTGCACTGATTTTATTAAACTTCAAAGGCTCGTTCCCGGTTAAATTCCCTTTTCCGACAAAAGAAACAATGAAAGCAAATAATAGCAAGACAATCGCCACAATATACATATTTTCCGCTGAAATCCGCGAAGCAATAAAGCTTCCGCTAATCCCACCGACCAGGCTAACAGGTATAATTCAAATAGATTCTTTTAGAGAGAGTTCCTTTTTTCGCAATAAGTAAAAGAAGCTAGAGAACGAACTAATTGTGTTCGAAACCTTATTCGCTCCAATCACTGAATGAACCGGTACTCCTAAAAGCAACATTGATGGTAAACTGATTAATCCTCCACCACCAGCAAGCGTCCCTAAAGTCGTCGCACAAATCCCAATGAAAAATAGAATAATATATTCCATTTACTACCACCCCTTGTATCTAAGTATAGTAGTAAAAGAATGATTAGAAAATTTAATCTTTATTATGCAAACGGATAATTTTTCCTTATAGTATTGAACACAAAAAATTAACAGAATTTCCACATTTACACACTCAGTTTTCTTTTAAAATAAAGATAGAAATACAGAAAGGAAGTGGAAGTTTGATTCTTAAAGAACGCACTGAATCAGATGAATTGCTAACTCTAAGATCATTAAATATTAGATCAGAGTTAACAGCTAAAGAAAAGTTTTACTTCGAAAACCTTGAAAGAGGCTATGAGGGTGAGTTGAAATTTGATTCCAAGATACAGGATCTTGGGGAAGAAAGGTATATTATTAATGATCTACTGCTTGAAGTAAACAACTCCTTTTTCCAAATTGATACATTGATTATCTCACAGGGCGTTATTCACCTTATAGATATTAAAAATTATTATGGGGACTGTTACCTTAACTCAGACAATCTTTATTCTGTGTCAACTGGCCGTGAATATAAAAACCCCCTAACTCAATTAAGTAGATGCTCATCTTTATTTCGACAGCTGCTTCAAAACCTCAATCTAAATTACCTTGTGGATGCCACCATTATTTTTATTAATCCAGAATTCACCTTATACCAAGCTCCTCTTGATCAACCATTCATTTTACCTACTCAAATAAATCGTTTTTTAAGCGATTTAAATAATGTTTCATCTCAATTAAATGATGGTCATAAGAAACTTGCCCAAAAGTTAATGGAATTACATCAGCCAAAAAATCCTTTTGCACTGTTGCCAACTTATACTTATGATCAAATTAAGAAGGGGTCATATTGCAAGAACTGTAAGTCCTTTCGGGTTAGCATTAAACACCATGTTCTGTTATGTACTAGCTGTGGGGAACAGGAAAAAATAGACCAAGCCATCATAAGAAATGTGAAGGAATTCAGTTTGCTATTCCCCCATCAAAAAATTACAACTCAAGCGATATATGAATGGTGTAAACTAGATTTATGTAAGCGTACATATTCAAGAGTCCTAAAGAAAAACTTTAGTTCTATCGGCAGTACAAGAAATACTTACTATAATAGAGCTTAAAAGAATAAAGATGAAACTCTCATACCCCGTCTGCCTTCAGATAGGGTATTTTATTTTTTGTTGTGCAGAACTTATATTAGACTACCCTCTGCCCTTTTTATCAAACTCTGTCCAAACGTCCCTTTCATTCTGACTCTACTATTCTTTTTTCTTTTCGCTTGTCCGAATAGCGCTGGCTTTCTGACTCCGCCGCTTCTTTTCTCGATCCTCCTGTCTGAATGGCGTCTGGATTTGGACTTAATCCGTATTTTTGCAGTTCCTCTGTCCG
>NZ_JBALOQ010000001.1:0-15869 GCF_036962705.1 Bacillus sp. JJ1562 | reverse complement strand
CCTTAAAGATTAATTCAGGTTTCGTGACCATTTCGCGATTAAAGCTGAAAAAAGAGTAACGAAAGCTCTGGAATTGTACCCGCTTTTTGATTGAAATGAAAAGAAGAGTAACGCAAAGTGCTTACTCATTCCTATTTGATGATTGAATTGTGAAAAAGGGTAACGCAAGTACCATAAACGATATATCCTCTAGTCGAATAACGATAAATGGTATACCGCAAATTTCATAAACGGTACTTCACCTAGCTGCAAAACAATAAATGATATATCGTAAACGGCGAAAACCATTAATTCCCCCCTTAAACCCCATCAATTTTCCCTTTTAGAAAGAGATAGAGCAAAAAGGGTACTTTATCTGCTGAAACTGTTAGGAACTGTCTAATAAACGGATAATCATTACTAGAGTAGGAATGAAGCAACTCACTCCACCACTCCGTTTCATATCTCGATATCATACTTAAATTATACAGTAATAAATAATGCGACATGATTTCCGGGAAGAACGTTAATAGTTCACGCTCCTTTGGTAGATAATATCTGTTTTCGTATAAATGATACAATAGTGGAGAGCTTGCCAGTGGCAAAAGAAAGTTTGACTTATTTATTTTTAAAGAGATTGAATCACGATCTTTTCCTTCTGTCTCCCCATCAATATGAGATGTAGGAAAGGGTAACGTTTGTGCAATAAAATCCAAGAACCTTCGAGATGTCATATGATAACTATCCAATGCTTCTATAGGGATAGTAAGCGTGTTTTTATCTGTGACGGGTGTTTCAAAATACAATTGTTGTTGAAAATGCAAACTGAATAAATTTTGTAATTCGGGAATTCTTTTGAATAGCTGCTCCATTGTGAACTTTTCACCTTCCATTTGTTTCACATGAAACATACATTCAGAAAAGTGTGAAAACAGCCCGTTTTTCTGGACTTTTACTTCATCATGGAAAAACTCATAGCTTTGCTTTTTTCTCTTTCTTGTTGAGACTCCGTGGGCCAGCACAGAGGTTGACTCTGGATACTGAGGATCAACGGTAAGAAGGCAAGCCTTTAACAATTGAACCATGCCGTAAAAAAGAAGAACGGGTTTAATGGATAGTGGAGCATTTTGGGAAAGTTGGTAATAATTTTGGCCATGCTCCAAATAATAAATAAAAGGATAGCTGTTTTCATAGCTTTTTTTATCAGCATCGGGGACAGCTGCTTGTTCATAGCATTTTTGAAGTATATGTTGAGTTGTATTGGCTGCATGTAGTGCATTAAATGATTGCCAAATAAAACGATAATCAAACAAATTCGAAACCTCCAATAATAAGCAAAGAAAGTGCAAGACTTAAGAGTAAATTAGTAATAAAAAACTCTGAATTATTAAACATATCATTCCTTCCTTGACAGTAGTTTACCCAGTTGATAATCTACTAATAATATTTTGCAATCGAAGGGGGATTTATTACATGTGGGAAACAAAGTTTGCCAAAGAAGGTTTAACATTTGATGACGTATTGCTTTTACCAGCTAAGTCAGAAGTATTACCTAAAGATGTAAATCTTGGGGTTGCGTTAACAGAAACGCTTAAGTTAAATATCCCTATCATTAGTGCTGGGATGGACACTGTAACTGAGCATCAAATGGCAATTGCAATGGCACGCCAAGGTGGATTAGGTATTATTCATAAGAATATGTCTATTGAGCAACAAGCTGAACAGGTTGATAAAGTGAAGCGTTCAGAAAGCGGCGTTATCACGGACCCATTTTTCCTAACTCCAAGTCATCAAGTATTTGATGCAGAGCACTTAATGGGAAAATACCGTATTTCAGGTGTCCCAATTGTAAATAATCCACAAGAGCAAATCTTAGTTGGTATCCTTACCAATCGTGACCTTCGTTTCATTCAAGATTATTCCATTCAAATTTCCGATGTCATGACAAAGGAAAACCTTGTAACTTCCCCTGTTGGTACGACTCTAGAACAGGCGGAAAAGATTTTACAAAAGTATAAAATTGAAAAGCTCCCACTTGTTGATGAAAGTGGAGTATTAAAAGGGCTTATTACTATTAAAGATATTGAAAAGGTTATTGAGTTCCCGAATTCAGCTAAGGATTCACAAGGACGTCTATTAGTAGGAGCAGCTGTTGGTGTATCAAAAGATACGATGCCTCGTGTTGCTAAGCTTGTAGAGGCTGGAGTTGATACAATTGTTGTGGATACAGCACATGGTCACTCAGCAGGTGTTCTTGAAACAGTGAAAATAATTAGAGACCAATATCCAAACTTAAATATTATTGCAGGTAACGTTGCAACTGCAGATGCTACTCGCGCATTAATTGAAGCTGGTGCTAATGTCGTAAAAGTCGGAATTGGACCTGGTTCAATTTGTACAACACGTGTTGTTGCAGGTGTTGGTGTTCCTCAGATTACAGCTGTTTATGATTGTGCAACAGAAGCAAGAAAGCATGGTGTTTCGATTATTGCAGATGGCGGTATTAAATACTCTGGTGATATCGTGAAGGCATTAGCCGCTGGAGGACACGCAGTAATGCTTGGTAGCTTACTTGCAGGTGTATCAGAAAGCCCAGGTGAAACAGAGATCTTCCAAGGTCGTCGCTTTAAGGTATATCGCGGTATGGGCTCTGTTGCTGCAATGGAAAAGGGAAGTAAGGATCGTTATTTCCAAGAGGATGCGAAGAAATTTGTTCCTGAAGGTATTGAAGGACGTCTTCCATACAAGGGCCCACTTACAGATACGATTTATCAATTAATTGGTGGTATTCGTTCTGGTATGGGTTACTGTGGTACAAAGGATTTAAAAGAGCTAAGAGAGAATGCTCAATTTATTAAAATGACAGGTGCAGGATTACGTGAGAGTCATCCACATGATGTTCAAATTACAAAAGAAGCACCAAACTATTCAACATTATAAGATAAAGTGAAACTTCAATCAGAGGGGGTTTTTCTCATCCCCCGCTGATTGTTAGTTGAACCAATCGGGCTTTTACGGGCAGTTATCACCCACCTAACTTCTTTGTCTTCACTAAAGCTTTTAGGTGGGGGTTTTACTGCCCGTTAATGCGGGGCAAATTTCGACAAAATCATCCAATGGTAGGATTTCTATATTGTGGTAGATAGAGTATGATTACTCTATCTATTTTTTTTGTAGCTGATATGTTAAAATGATTTTTGTGCGTAATACGAATGTGGAGGTTTAAATTGTGAAGAAACAAACACAAAAAAGATTGATAATTAGTTTTATAGCAGTCTTTTTGCTATCTATTATTGTGGGGCAAGTACCTTCGGCAAAGGCGGCGCCTGCTCTTGATATAAATGTAAAAAATGCGATATTGATTGATGCAAATACAGGTAAAATACTATATGAAAAAAATGCAGACCAGGTAGCTCCAATTGCAAGTATGGCAAAAATGATGACCGAATACTTAGTTTTGGAAGCTATTGATGAGGGGAGACTCTCTTGGGATCAAACGACTCAAATTAGCCAGTATGCATATGATATATCTGCGAATAATAATTTTTCTGGTGTTGGCTTACGATTAAATCATGATTATACGGTTGAAGAGCTTTATAAGGCAATGGCGATTTATTCTGATAATGCAACAACGATAACATTAGCAGAATTACTAGCAGGTACTGAGGGCGAATTTGTAAAGCTAATGAATAAAAAGGCTGAAGAATTAGGACTTCCTGACTATGAGTTTGTAAATAGTACAGGGCTATCAAATTCAATGCTTGGTGACAATTATCCTGAAGGAACAAATCCAGATGGGGATAATATGCTTTCTGCGAAATCAGTAGCATTATTGGCCTATTCATTAGTTCGGGATTATCCTAATGTATTAGATATTTCAAGTATCCCACAATTTGATTTTTATGGTGAAAAACTTGATAACTGGAATTGGATGTTAAAGCATGATCCAAGTGTTTCTCCATACCTTGCTCAATTCCATTATGAGGGAATGGACGGATTAAAAACCGGTACAACACCTGCAGCTGGTTATTGTTTTACCGGAACAGCTGAACGAGACGGTAAAAGATTAATTTCTGTTGTGATGGGTGCTACAAGTGAACCAGAACGTTTTAAAGAAACTAGTAAACTTTTAGATTACGGTTTTAATAATTTTGAGCAGATTGAACTTTATCCTGAAGGTCATCAATTAAAGGGTAATAAAGAATTAAAGGTTGTTAAAGGAAAAGAAAAACAAGTTGAAATTTCAACTGAAGCACCTGTAAGACTTTTAGTTCCAAAGGGTGTAGATAAGTCTGCGTTCAAAGCAAATTATGTGTATGATGAAAAGGTAGTTTCGAAAGACAAAGAACTAACAGCGCCATTTAAAGAGGGAACAAAGGTAGGTCATATGGCTGTTTCCTATGATGGTGATGATTTAGGATATATTACGCCGGGTGGCGATGATAAATTACAGGTTGCACTTGTGACAGATTCAGGAGTAGAGAAGACAAACTGGTTTGTTCTCATGATGAGAGGAATTGGCGGATTCTTTGGTGATATTTGGTCAAGTGTGGCAAATACCGTAAAAGGCTGGTTCTAACCTTATTCGATAACGTCCTCCTTCTATTTATAGAGGGAGGCTTTTTTTATTTTTTCCATTATGTACTATTTTGGTATAATTACTAGGAAATATAGAAAAATTGCGTTAGAATAATCTTAAGATTTTTTCAATCGGCATTTATTATCTATCAAAATATGATATGATAATGCCTATAAATAAATTAATTAATTTTACATCATATAGGGGGAAGCGTAATGGCTAATACAGGTACAGATCGAGTAAAACGAGGAATGGCTGAAATGCAAAAGGGCGGCGTTATTATGGACGTTGTTAATGCAGAGCAAGCTAGAATAGCAGAAGAAGCGGGTGCTGTGGCAGTAATGGCATTAGAGCGTGTTCCAGCTGATATTCGTGCAGCAGGTGGAGTTGCTAGAATGGCAGACCCAACAATAGTTGAGCAAGTAATGAATGCTGTTACAATTCCTGTAATGGCAAAAGCTCGTATTGGTCATATAGTAGAAGCAAGAGTACTAGAGGCTATGGGTGTTGATTATATTGATGAGAGTGAAGTACTAACTCCAGCAGATGAGGAGTTCCATTTAAATAAACGTGATTTCACTGTTCCATTTGTATGTGGATGCCGTGATTTAGGTGAAGCGACTCGCCGTATCGCAGAAGGGGCATCTATGCTTCGCACAAAGGGTGAGCCTGGAACAGGTAATATCGTTGAAGCTGTACGTCACATGAGAAAAGTAAATGCTCAGATTCGCAAAGTTGCCGGAATGAGTGAAGATGAGTTAATGACAGAAGCAAAAAATCTAGGAGCACCATACGAATTATTGCTTCAAATCAAACAAGAAGGTCGCTTACCAGTTGTTAACTTTGCAGCAGGTGGTGTTGCAACTCCAGCGGACGCAGCATTAATGATGCAGCTTGGTGCTGACGGCGTATTTGTAGGATCTGGTATTTTTAAATCTGATAATCCTGCAAAATTTGCTCGTGCAATTGTTGAAGCAACTACTCATTATCAAGATTATGAACTAATTGCCCGTCTATCAAAAGGTTTAGGAAATGCTATGAAGGGTATTGAGATTTCATCATTATTACCAGACCAACGCATGCAAGAGCGAGGCTGGTAAATAAGAAGGTGTTCAGGTTTGGTTAAAATAGGAGTATTAGGACTGCAGGGGGCTGTTAGAGAGCATGTTCATTCAGTAGAAGCCTCTGGAGCAGAAGCGGTTATCGTTAAAAAAGTAGAACAGCTTGAAGAAATTGACGGATTGATCATCCCTGGTGGAGAAAGTACAACAATGCGTCGTTTAATTGATAAATATGGTTTTTTGGAACCACTTCGTTCATTTGCAGAACAAGGAAAACCGATGTTTGGTACATGTGCAGGATTAATCCTTCTTGCAAAGAAGCTTGTTGATTATAAGGAGTCACATCTTGGTCTGATGGATGTAACCGTTGAGCGTAATTCATTTGGCCGTCAACGCGAGAGCTTTGAAGCAGAGCTAATGATTCCAGGAATCGCTGACGATTTTGTAGGTGTATTTATTCGTGCACCACATATTGTGGAAGCGGGAGAAAATGTTGAAGTCCTAGCAAAGCATGATGGTAGAATTGTAGCAGCCCGTGAAGGCCAATTTTTAGGTTGTTCCTTCCATCCAGAATTAACGGATGATCATCGTTTTACAGGTTATTTTGTGAAAATGGTAAAAGAATCTAAGGCAAAAAACCTTGTATAAATAATTGAAACGTGGTAAAACTTTATATAAATAATAAAATGTAAATCTATGATAGGAAATAGTAACTAGCTTTTTTTCTTAAGAGAGTCGGTGGCTGGTGTGAACCGATGAAAAAGACTTGTGAATCCATCCTTGAGTGAAATACTGAACCGCTAGTAGGTATTTTCGGTAAATCCGTTATCTTTTTCAAGAGGAGGATACGTGTATCCTCAACTAGGGTGGTAACGCGGGTTAACTCTCGTCCCTTTTATTAGGGGCGGGAGTTTTTTATTTTGTCGTGACTGTTGATAAGCGGCAGAACAGCCACGAATGATTACATGTTTTTGCTTATAACTACATAGATTTTAGGAGGTTTTAGTGATGTTAGATATTAAATATTTACGTAGCCATTTTGATGAGGTAAAGGAGAGACTTCAGTTTCGTGGTGAGGACTTAACAGACCTTGGGCGTTTTGAGGAATTAGATAAAAGCCGCCGTGAGCTAATTTTGAAGACTGAAGAACTAAAAAGCCGTAGGAATGAAGTATCTGGCCAAATCGCTGTTCTAAAAAGAGAGAAAAAGGATGCTGACGCTCTAATTTTAGAAATGCGTGAGGTTGGAGACAAAATCAAGGAATTGGATACAGAGTTAAGGGATGTGGAGGAGCAATTGGAGCATCTCATGTTATCTATTCCAAACATACCTCATGAAAGTGTGCCAATTGGCGAATCAGAGGATGACAACGTAGAAATTCGTACGTGGGGTGATCTCCCTGAGTTTGGTTTTGAACCAAAACCGCATTGGGAAGTTGCTGACCGACTTGAGATTTTAGATTTTGAACGTGCTGGGAAGGTCACTGGTAGCCGTTTTGTTTTTTATAAGGGCCTTGGAGCTAGACTAGAAAGAGCATTATTTAACTTTATGTTAGATCTTCATGTGGAGGATCATGGATATGAGGAAGTCATCCCTCCATATCTAGTAAACCGGGCAAGCATGACTGGTACAGGTCAGCTTCCGAAGTTTGAAGAGGATGCATTCCGCATTGAAAGTGAAGACTATTTCTTAATTCCAACTGCAGAGGTTCCTGTAACGAACCTTCACCGTGATGAAATCTTAGGTGGCGAAGAATTACCAATTAAATATGCGGCATTTAGTGCATGTTTCCGCTCTGAAGCGGGTTCTGCTGGAAGAGATACAAGAGGCTTGATTCGTCAGCATCAATTTAATAAAGTGGAATTGGTGAAATTTGTTAAGCCAGAAGATTCTTATGCAGAATTAGAGAGCTTAACAGCAAATGCTGAAAAAGTACTTCAGCTATTAGGCCTTCCATATCGTGTTTTAAGCATGTGTAGTGCCGACCTAGGATTTACGGCTGCGAAGAAATATGACATAGAAGTATGGATTCCAAGTTATGAAACTTACCGTGAAATTTCTTCTTGTAGTAACTTCGAAGCATTCCAAGCAAGACGTGCAAATATTCGCTTCCGTCGAGACAGAGATTCTAAGCCAGAGCATGTTCACACATTAAATGGTTCTGGACTTGCGATTGGTCGAACAGTGGCTGCGATCTTAGAAAATTACCAACAGGAAGACGGTACAGTAATCATTCCTGAAGTATTACGTCCATATATGGGAAATAGGGAAGTAATCGGTCCAAAATAAACTAAAAAAAGAGGGCCAGGATTTTCTATCATCCTGGCCTATAAAAAAAATACAAAAGAATGTTGACTTCTACTTTAGATGTATGGTATATTAATTTTTGTCGATACGGAGGAATACCCAAGTCCGGCTGAAGGGATCGGTCTTGAAAACCGACAGGGGTGTTAAAGCCCGCGGGGGTTCGAATCCCTCTTCCTCCGCCATTATTACAAATAATACTAGCGCATAAAGTATTGGAGATGAACTCGTTCCTATCATGGTAACGAGTTTTTTACTTTTTGTAGAAATAAATATAGTCATAAAAGAACCCCTTTTGAGATTACTACTCAAAAGGGGCTTTTTTTAGCTTTTTAAAAGTTCAGTTTGTCTAATGAAAGTAGAAATTTTTTCGATAATCGGTTCAATTGAACCTTCATCCTTCATAATATCGTACTCATTAATGTTTAGTCGGAGAACTGGGCATGCATTAAAATTATTGATCCATGTTTCATATCGGCCGTGCATTTCTTCCCAATAAGAAATCGGTGTTTGCTGCTCCATTGGTCTTCCTCGTTCATGAATACGACTAATAATATCATCAAGACTTCCTTCAAGATAAATTAATAAATTCGGATGAGGGAAATACGGTGTCATTACCATCGCATCAAAAAGGTTGGTATAAGTTTCGTAGTCGACAGGCGCCATCGTTCCTTTTTCGTAATGCATTCTCGCAAAAATGCCTGTATCCTCATAGATGGAACGGTCTTGGATAAATCCACCGCCATATTCGAATATTTTCTTTTGCTCTTTAAAACGTTCGGCAAGGAAATAAATTTGAAGGTGGAAGCTCCATCTTTCGAAATCCGCATAAAACCGATCTAAATAAGGATTTGAATCCACTTTTTCAAAAGAGGTTCTAAATCCAAGTGCATCGGCAAGGGATTTTGTCATTGTGGATTTCCCGACTCCGACAGTTCCGGCAACGGTAATCACTGCATTACTAGGGATATCATATTTATTACGCAAATTCATTATGTCTAACTCCTTTTTCGAGAATGATGTTTTCTACTGTTGTTAGAATTTTTTCAAGGTCTTCTTTATTCTGGACAAAATCAATTTGGTCCCCATTAAACCGAATGACAGGAATATCTGGGTGAGACTTTTCGAACTGTATCATAAATTGCTCATAATCACGGGTTAATTGACTTAAATATGCTGGATCAATATTTTTTTCAATGTCCCTACCGCGCATTTTTATCCGCTCTAATAAAGTATCTAGACTAGCATGTAAATAGATTACGACATTCGGAACAGGCATATCCGCTGTTAAAATGTTATAAATCTGAAGATATTTTTGGAACTGATGCGTTTTTAATGTACGTTCAGCGAAAATAAGGTTTTTGAATATATGATAATCCGCAACAACTGGTTTGTTTTTTTGTAGGTAAAAATGATTTATGTCTTCAAGTTGTTTATATCGGTTACAGAGGAAAAACATCTCTGTTTGAAAACTCCACTCATCGATATCCGTATAAAATTTTCCTAAAAACGGATTTTCATCGACAATCTCTTTAAGTAAGGCAAATTCAAAGCGTTCTGAAACAGCCTTAGCGAGAGAGGTTTTGCCAACTCCGATCGGACCCTCTACTGTAATAAAAGGAATCCTACTACCCATCTCGTGTCCCCCTTTTTATCTAATCAAATGCGCCTTGGCGTATTTGCGCCCGTTTTTTTCGAGCTTGTTCGAAAAGTTTCCTTTGAAAAACCGTGGCATCCGCCGGAGGCTTTCACTTTATTCAGCCATGACATAAATCCCACGCAAAATTCTATATATAATTACATTCATCTTTCCAATAGGAACTTTCGTTGAATAAAGTTAAATTGCACAGATAAGCATTATTTTATCATAGGAAGGATGAAGAATGTTACTTATTGTCGAAAAAACAAATTGGGAAAAATTGTGGCTCAATTGATATGGCGCTCCTTGCCTTTGACCGGTTATTGCAAGAGAAAAAAGGAACCCGAATAACCGAGTTCCTTTAAGGATTCTATCTTTTTACAACATTAAAATTATCGGTGATCAAAAGCCAGTTTTGTGGGAATGGAAGTCCGAGCTTCCAGTAGCTAATACCCCTTAAATTCAATTCCTTAATCAAATTAAACTTTGCCTGAATACTTCTTGCATCCTCAAACCAAACTTTATGCTGCTTTCCTGCTGGGTCTGTATAGTCAAAGTGTGGTGCTTGTGCTTTCGCATCATATTGAATGGCTACATTATTTTGTTTAGCGATTTCAATCGCTCGCTGCGGGCTAACAGCCTTAGCATACTCGCCACCTGGCACAAATGGTAGTGTCCAATCATAGCCATATAGATTTTGCCCCATCATAATTTTTGATGCTGGCATTTCAGTAAGGGCATATTCAAGAACTTGCCGAACGGGGCCGATTGGTGATACCGCCATCGGTGGTCCTCCACTATATCCCCATTCATATGTCATGATGACGACAAAGTCGACAATTTCACCATGTGCTCTGTAGTCATGGGCTTCATACCACTCCCCTTTTTGTTCAGCACTTGTTTTAGGAGCGAGTGCAGTGGATAGTAGCCAACCTTCTTGAGAAAAGCGCTGCTTTGCTTTTCGTAAAAAGCGGTTATAGGCTTCGCGGTCTTCCGGGCGTAAAAATTCCATATCAAAATGAATATCTCGGAATCCATATTTTTTTGCAGTTTCTACAATCGTATTTAATAACTTATTTTGGATGTCCTCATTAGTTAGCACAAGTCTACCTAAATCAGCACTAAATTGACCGTTTTCTAAATTTGCAACGACCATCATTAGTGTTACATTGTTTGCTTTTGCAATGCTTGAGAAATTATTCATCAGTGGTTCCTTTAAAGTGCCATCTCGTTGGATTTGAAAGTTAAAAGGGGCTAAGTAGGTTAAGTATGGAGCGGCTTGTCGTGTACTTCTTTCAAGGGCTGGACTTACTGAAGTTCCTAATGGTTCCACATAGGCATTGATTTCAGCATTTCGTTTCGGGCGTTGCGGGATATAGATTCTAAGCCCAACCTGTAATGGACGATTAGGTGGGATTTGATTGATTTGTGCTAATTGCTGATAATTAAGCCCGAATTTATTCGCAATAGACCAAAGGCTATCACCAGGCTGCACCCAATAAAACTGACCAACAATCGGAATGACCATAGCCTGACCGACCACTAGGTTATTAGGTTCAGGAATTTGATTTGCACGAACAATTTCATCCGCCGTTGTTCCATATGCTTGTGCGATTCCTGATATGGATTGTCCCTGTTCTACAACATGAATTTGCATGTTTGACCTCCTCATTCTACAATCTAGGTAACACACCTTTATTACTCTATGAGAGAATAGGGAAGATGATGCTTGGCTAAATTAAATGCCTAGTAAGGGAGTATATAATCTAATGAATTCTGATGAATATTATATGAAATTGGCTATTGAAGAAGCAAAAAAGGCAGCAACTATAGATGAAGTACCTATTGGTGCTGTTCTAGTTATAAATGATGAAGTGATTGCATCAGCCCATAATCTTCGTGAAACAGAGCAACGGTCAATTGCTCATGCAGAGTTACTTGCAATTGATGAGGCATGTAGGCGAACTGGTTTTTGGCGATTAGAGAACGCAACTCTGTACGTCACCCTTGAGCCGTGCGCGATGTGCTCAGGTGCGATTGTATTATCTCGAGTTAATCGGGTTGTCTACGGGGCAAGTGACCCAAAAGGTGGATGTGCAGGAACCTTGATGAACCTTTTGCAGGAACAAAGATTTAACCATCAGGCGGAAGTAATATCAGGTGTCTGTGAAGAAGAGTGCGGACAACTGTTAAGCTCTTTTTTTAAAGAGATAAGAAAGAAAAAAAAGGAAGACAAGAAAAACGCAACTGGCACAGCTTGAAAAAACTTACAGTTGGAATGCATTGATTTTTTTCGGTTAAGCCTTTATACTAAGAATGTGTCACAAAGACACCTAACAATTTGGTATCAATTTTGCCGTGCTAAGCGGGGAGGTAGCGGTGCCCTGTACTCGCAATCCGCTCTAGCGAGGCCGAATCCCTTCATAGAGGGTAGTTATTGTGGGGTCTGCCTCAAGTAAGTGGTGTTGACGTCTGGGTCCTACGCAATGGGAACCCGTGAACCCTGTCAGGTCCGGAAGGAAGCAGCAGTAAGCGGACTCTCCCATGTGCCGTAGGGTTGCCTAGACCGAGCTAACTGCTTGAGTAACGCCTGGAGTAACTATTCGACGGAAGGTGCACGGCAGTTATACTACATAAAACAACTCACTCATTAGGGTGGGTTTTTTTATTATTATTTTTACGTGAATGATATAATCGCTTTGTACAGAATATTCACTTCCTGTATAATAAGAAGTGGACAATAAGAAGGAGGGGCAATATCAATGGCATATCAAGCATTATACCGTGTCTTTCGACCGCAAACATTTCATGATGTGGTTGGCCAAGAACATATAACGAAAACCTTGCAGAATGCCCTTCTTCAAGAGAAGTTTTCACACGCCTATCTTTTCTCAGGACCAAGGGGAACGGGAAAAACAAGTGCCGCGAAAATTTTTTCAAAAGCTGTAAACTGTGAGAATTCTCCTGTTGCTGAACCCTGTAATGAGTGTGCGGCATGTAGAGGAATTACAGATGGCTCAATTGCTGATGTAATCGAAATCGATGCAGCATCGAATAACGGTGTCGATGAAATCAGAGATATTCGTGATAAGGTGAAATATGCTCCAAGCGCAGTAAGGTATAAAGTATATATCATCGATGAAGTACATATGCTTTCAATCGGAGCGTTTAATGCCTTGCTAAAAACATTGGAGGAACCTCCACGACATGTCATTTTTATTTTAGCAACGACGGAACCACATAAAATTCCGCTAACGATCATTTCGAGATGTCAACGTTTTGACTTTCGTCGCATTACCACTCAAGCGATCGTGGGACGAATGAAAACAATCATTGCTGAAGAAGATGTGACAGTGGATGACCAAGCCCTTTATGTAGTTGCAAGAGCTGCTGAAGGTGGAATGCGGGATGCGTTAAGTTTATTAGACCAAGCAATTTCGTTTAGTGATGATGAAGTGAAACTTGAAGATGTTCTCACCATTACGGGTGCTGTTTCGCAGTCTCTTTTAACAAATGTGGTCAGGGCGATTCGCGACCGTGATGTTCGGACGGCCTTAAAGACACTGGATGAAATGATGGACCATGGAAAGGATCCAATGCGCTTTATCGAGGACATCATTTTCTACTATAGAGATATGCTTTTATATCAAACAGCACCTCAGTTAGAAGAAGTATTGGAGCGGGTCTTAGTCGATGAGGACTTTACTGAACTTGCGAAAAGTATACAAAGCCCCGAAATCTACGAAACCATTGATATTTTAAATCAGGCCCAACAAGAGATGAAGTGGACGAACCATCCGCGAATTTTTTTAGAGGTAGCGTTTGTGAAGTTGACCCAAATGGATCACCAGCAATCACTAGAATCACTGCCACAAATTGAAGGCTTGATGAATAGAATAAATATGTTAGAAACTGAACTTGCATCGATTAAGGAAAAAGGTGTTACAGCCCAACCGCAGGATGCCAAGCCAGCTGAAAAACGTCCACAAAAGTCATCTAGAAATGGCTATAGGACACCAGTTGGGAGAATTAATGAGGTATTAAAGAGTGCAACAAGGCAAAATCTTGACATATTAAAAGGAAAATGGGGCGATATGCTCGACCAGCTTCGTAGTCAAAACAAAGTATCGCACGCAGCCCTTTTAATCGAAAGTGAACCAGTCGCGGCTTCTTCCAATGCTTTTGTGTTGAAATTTAAATTTGAAATCCATTGTAAAATGGCATCAGAAAACTCAGAAGTGAAAGAAAACCTCGAAAATATTCTTGCGACATTAACTGGACATAGGTTTGAAATGATTGGTGTACCAGATGATGAATGGGGTAAAATTAGAGAAGAGTTTATCCGTGGGCAACGAACCGATGAAGATGAAAAACAAGAGGAAACAGAAGACCCTCTTATTGCAGAAGCAATGAAAATTGTTGGTGCAGAGCTCATTGAAATAAAGGAATAACGATATTAAAGGAGGAAATGAACATGATGCGTGGTGGCGGAATGGGAAATATGCAAAAAATGATGAAACAAATGCAAAAAATGCAAAAGGATATGGCAAAAGCACAGGAAGAACTTGCTGAAAAGATAGTTGAAGGAACTGCAGGTGGTGGCATGGTCACTGTAAAGGCAAATGGCCAAAAAGAAATTATTGATGTCATTATTAAAGAAGAAGTAGTAGATCCAGAAGATATCGAAATGCTTCAAGACCTTGTGCTAGCTGCAACGAATGATGCTTTAAAGAAAATCGAAGACCTAACGAATGAAACAATGGGACAATTCACAAAAGGGATGAACCTACCATTCTAATCGGTTGAAAGGACTTAGATAGATATGCATTATCCTGAACCAATATCTAAGCTGATAGATAGCTTTATGAAATTGCCAGGTATCGGCCCAAAAACGGCCGTTCGTCTGGCTTTTTTTGTATTAAGTATGAAAGAAGATGTTGTACTTGATTTTGCTAAGGCACTTGTCAATGCAAAACGAAACCTCACATATTGTTCTAGTTGCGGGCATATAACAGATAGAGATCCATGTTACATCTGTGAAGATGAACGCCGAGATAAAACGGTCATCTGCGTACTTCAAGATCCTAAAGATGTCATCGCAATGGAAAAAATGAAGGAATACAATGGATTGTACCATGTGTTACACGGGGCCATTTCTCCAATGGATGGTATAGGTCCGGAGGATATCAAGATACCTGAATTACTCAAAAGACTTCAAGATGATACTGTTCAAGAAATCATTTTAGCGACTAATCCGAACATCGAAGGGGAAGCTACAGCTATGTACATTTCCCGTTTGTTAAAACCATCAGGAATTAAAGTAACAAGAATTGCTCATGGATTACCTGTCGGTGGGGATTTAGAGTATGCTGATGAGGTAACACTGTCAAAGGCACTTGAAGGACGTCGGGAACTATAGGAGGTCTTTTATGCTTTTTAAAAAGAAGGGAAAGCTTCGAAGAGAATTTAATCAAGAGCTCTTTAGCCAATTAGAAATCGCCAAGAAGGAATGGATGAGACAGAAAAGCCTCATTGAGAAAAGTGTTGAACCTTCTGATGATATTTTAAATGAACTAAAAGTAGCGGAAACAAAATACTTCTTTTTATTACGAGAAGCAAAAAGGCGAAAAGTATTTTTATAAAATAAATCCTACCAGAGGAGATAAGCATCCTAATAGGTAGGATTTTTTTGTTCATAAAGCTTTCTAAATAAAAATAGGACGAGAAGTTCTTAAAAACCTTCATTCACATAGAATAGTAGTACAAGTTGTGTGAGGGAGTGAAGTTTGATTGGAACCAAAGATTATTATATCCATACTCGGTGGATTGATCGTACTTGTGCTTCTAATGGGGGCACCTCTTAAGCCCATTCGTTTGGTCGGACAAGTATTTGTAAAAATCCTAATCGGTGCCTTGTTTTTATTCTTCTTAAATGCATTCGGAACTTCATTTGATTTACATGTACCAATCAATTTAGTTACATCTGCTGTATCTGGCCTACTGGGTCTTCCAGGTTTAGCTGCACTTGTAATTATCGATTTATTTATATTAGGTTAAAAAAACAAATGAGTGCTCATTTGTTTTTTTTATTGTGTAATTTGGTAATAGATAAGGATAGTTTGCTGATGTGAAATTATTTTAGTATAATTTATTGACATTCTATTTAATTGGGTGTATATTTATATTTCTCACAGGGAATACCTTATGAATAAGAAAAACTTTTTAAAAAAGTGGTTGACTTATTTTTGTGAGGATGTTATATTAATAAAGTCGCTTCTGAGCGGCGGATTAAAAAGTTCTTTGAAAA